>NZ_JBIUAG010000006.1:0-177469 GCF_044547355.1 Kutzneria sp. NPDC052558 | reverse complement strand
CCGTTTTCCTTCCGCTTCTCAAAAAAAAAAACCCCCCCCACCCCCCCCCCCCCCCCCCCCCCCCCCGCCCCCCCCCCCCCCACCCCCCCCCCCCCCCCCGCGCCGGCGTTCCGGGAACGTCGATTTCAGCAGTTTCACCAGAGGACGGCCGTCAACCGGCCGTGCTCAGGCAGGCGCGGACCATGCTGGCCGCTGTTGGGCGATGGGCAGGACGGGACGGATGACCCCACCAGTGCGGAACAGCTCCATAACCAGGCGTTTGGACGGTCGTGAACAGGCGCGGAGGGATCTTCGCGTCCACTGCGCACAGGCAAGGTACCCATGGTGAACGAACAGAAGCTTCGGGAGTACCTGAAGCTGGTGACGGCTGATCTGCACGAGACCAGGCAGCGGCTGCGCGAGCTGGAGGCCGGGGCCAACGAGCCGGTGGCCATCGTCGCGATGAGCTGCCGGTTCCCCGGCGGCGTTCGTTCGCCGGAGGACCTGTGGGACCTGGTGGCCGGGGGCGTGGACGGCGTCTCGCCGTTCCCCGCCGACCGCGGCTGGGACCTGGACGGCCTGTACGACCCCGAGGGCAACCGCACCGGCACCAGCACCACCGCCGAGGGCGGTTTCCTCGACGACGCGGCCGCCTTCGACCCGTCCCTGTTCGGCATGTCCCCGCGCGAGGCGCTGGCCGCCGACCCGCAGCAGCGGCTGCTGCTGGAGACGTCCTGGGAGCTGTTCGAGCGGGCCGGCATCGACCCCAAGTCGGTGCGCGGCGGCCAGGGCGGCGTGTTCATCGGCGGCGGCCCGTCCGGCTACGGCTCCGACATCGGCGAGCTGCCCGAGGGCGTCGAGGGCCACCTGCTCACCGGCAACTCCAACGGCGTGCTGTCCGGCCGCCTGTCCTACGTCTACGGCCTGGAGGGGCCGGCCGTCACCGTCGACACCGCCTGCTCGGCCTCCCTGGTCACCCTGCACCTGGCGGCGGAGTCGTTGCGCCGCAAGGAATGCTCGTTCGCCATCGCCGGCGGCGTGATGGTCATCGCCTCGCCCGGCGGCTTCGTCCAGTTCTCCCGGCAGGGCGGCCTGGCCGGCGACGGCCGCTGCAAGTCCTTCTCCGACGACGCCGACGGCACCGGCTGGTCCGAGGGTGTCGGCCTGCTGCTGCTGGAGCGCCTGTCCGACGCGCGCCGCCGCGGGCACGAGGTGCTGGCCGTGGTGCGCGGCTCGGCGGTCAACCAGGACGGCGCGTCCAACGGCCTGAGCGCCCCCAACGGCCCGGCCCAGCAGCGGGTCATCCAGCAGGCGCTGGCCAACGCCGGCCTCACACCGTCCGATGTGGACATGGTCGAGGCCCACGGCACCGGCACCGTGCTCGGCGACCCGATCGAGGCCGAGGCCCTGATCGCCACCTACGGCAAGGAGCGGGAGCGGCCGCTGTGGCTGGGCTCGCTCAAGTCCAACATCGGCCACGCCCAGACCGCGGCCGGCGTCGGCGGCGTGATCAAGGTCGTGCAGGCCATCCGCAACGGCGTCATGCCCAAGACACTGCACGTGGGCACGCCGACGTCCCATGTGGACTGGACGGCCGGCGCGGTCGAACTGCTCACCGAGTCCCGGCCGTGGCCGGAGACCGGCGCGGCCCGGCGGGCCGGCGTGTCCGCCTTCGGCCTCAGCGGCACCAACGCCCACGTCATCATCGAGCAGGCCCCGGCGGCGGAGCCGGTCGAAACCGTTGCGCAGACGGTGTTTTCGCCGGTGGTCCCGCTGCTCGTCGCCGCCCGTGGCGCCGAGGCCCTGCGCGGGCAGGCCGCTCGCATCGCGACCTACGACAGCACCGCCGACCTGAGGGATGTCGCCTTCTCCCTCGCCACGACCCGGGCCGCGCTCGACCACCGTGCCGTGATCATCGCCGGTGATCACGCGTCCGCCCGGCGCGGGCTGGATGCCCTTGCGAGCGGCCAGGTTTCCGCCGATGTTTTCACCGGTTCCGTCGTCTCCGGCACCCGTTCGGCCCTGCTGTTCTCCGGCCAGGGTTCGCAGCGGGTCGGCATGGGTCGCGAGCTCTACGCGACCTTCCCGGTTTTTGCGGAGGCGCTGGACGCCGTTCTCGCTCACCTGGACGCGGATCTGCGCGAGGTGATGTTCGAGGGTTCGGCCGATCTGGATCAGACCGGGCACACGCAGCCGGCGCTGTTCGCCATTGAGGTGGCGCTGTTCCGTCTGCTGGAGTCCTGGGGTGTCAAGCCCGACTTTGTGGTCGGGCACTCGATCGGTGAGCTGGCGGCCGCTCATGTCGCTGGTGTGCTGTCGTTGGAGGACGCTGGCAAGCTGGTGGCCGCTCGCGGTCGGTTGATGCAGGCGTTGCCGACCGGTGGTGCGATGGTGGCGGTTCAGGCCACCGAGGCCGAGGTTCTGCCGCTGCTCAACGAGAAGGTATCGATCGCGGCGATCAACGGGCCGAGCTCGGTGGTCGTCTCTGGCGACGAAGAGGCCGTCCTCGCGGTGGCCGCCCAGTTTGAGAAGACCAAGCGGCTCAAGGTTTCCCATGCGTTCCACTCGCCGCTGATGGACCCGATGCTGGACGAGTTCCGCCAGGTCGCGGCGAGCATCACCTACAACCGGCCGGAGCTCTCGGTCGTGTCGAACCTGACTGGCCAGCTGGTGTCGGCGTTCGACGCCGAGTACTGGGTGCGGCACGTGCGCGAGGCCGTGCGGTTCCACGACGGCATTACTTTCCTTGCTGGACAAGGCGTTCGGACCTTCCTGGAGGTCGGTCCGAGCGGCGTGCTGTCGGCCATGGCGCGGGAGGCCGTGGCCGACAGCACGGCGGTGCCGGTGCTGCGCGCCGACCGTGACGAGGTTTCCGCGCTGTTCGCCGGCCTGGCCCACTGCCACGTCCAGGGCTTCTCCCCGGACTGGGCCGCGGTCTTCGCCGGCTGGGGCGCGCGCACGGTCGCGCTGCCGACCTACGCCTTCGACCGCCAGCGCTACTGGCTGGAGTCCGCGCCGCGCGCGGCGGCCGAGCCAGCCAGCACGGTGGATGTCCAGTTCTGGCAGGCCGTCGAGCAGGGTGACCTGGAGTCGCTGGCCAGCACGCTGTCGATCGACGACGCCGGCCGCGCCTCGCTCGGCGAGCTGCTGCCGTCGCTGTCGTCGTGGCGCCGCCGCCGCACCGAATCGTCCACTGTGGACAACTGGCGCTACTCGGTGACGTGGAAGCCGGTCGGGACCGAGCGGGCGCTGCGCGGCGGCTGGGCCGTGGTGGCCACGCCGTCGGAGCTCACCGACCAGGTCGTCACCGCGCTGCGTTCGCACGGCGTCACCGTCGAGCTGATCGAGCCCGCCGACCGGGCCGAGTTCGCCGATCGCCTGCGCGGCAAGGTCTTCGACGGCGTGCTGTCGCTGCTGGGCGTGGACGAGACGCCGCACCCGGCCGCCTCCGAGGTGCCGGCCGGCCTGGTGTCCTCGCTGACCCTGCTCCAGGCGCTGTCCGACGCGGGGATCAAGACCCGCCTGTGGAGCGCCACCCGGGGCGCGGTGGCCGTCGCCCGCTGGGACGAGGCCCCGAGCCCGGCCCAGGCCACGGTATGGGGCTTCGGGCGCGTGGCCGCGCTGGAGTTCCCCGAGCTGTGGGGCGGTCTGGTCGACCTGCCCGAGACCCTCGACGAGCGGGCAACCCGCCGGCTGTTCTCCGTGCTGGCCGTCGGCGACGAGGACCAGGTTGCCGTACGGGCCAACGGTGTCTACGGCCGCCGCCTCACGCCGGCCCCGCTGGCCGGGGCCGAGCAGTGGCAGCCGCGCGGCACGGTGCTCATCACCGGCGGCACCGGCGCGATCGGCGGGCACGTCGCCCGCTGGGTCGCCGCCAACGGCGCCGAGCACGTGGTGCTGACCAGCCGCCGCGGCGCGGAAGCGCCGGGTGCGGCCGAGCTGGAGGCCGAGCTGATCGGCCTCGGCGTGCGCGTGACCACGGCCGCCTGCGACGTCGCCGACCGCGATGACCTGGCCCGTCTGCTGGAGTCGCTGCCGCCGGTGAACGCCGTGATCCACGCGGCCGGTGTGTTGGACGACGGCGTTCTGGACTCGGTCACCGCCGAGCGGCTGGCGTTCGTGGCCCGGGCCAAGACCAAGGCCGCGCTGAACCTGCACGAGCTGTGCGGCGACCTGGACGCGTTTGTGCTGTTCTCGTCGTTCGCCGGGGTGGCCGGTGGCCCCGGCCAGGCCGCCTACGCGGCCGCAAACGCTTTCCTGGACACGCTGGCCGAGTCGCGGCGGGCCGCCGGGCTGCCGGCGACGTCCATCGCGTGGGGCCCGTGGGGCGGCGACGGCATGGCGTCCGACGAGGTGGTGGCCGCCCGGCTGCGCCGCAGCGGCACGCCGGCCATGGCCCCGGAGTTGGGTGTGCTGGCCCTGAGCCGCGCGATTGCCGCCGGCGACGCGACGGTGACGGTCATCGACGCGGCGTGGGACCAGTTCGGGCCGGGCTTCGCCGGCCTGCGGCCGAGCCCGCTGCTGGCCGAGCTGTACCAGCCGGAGCCGGGCCGGGCCGACGACGACCAGCTTTCGCTGGCCGGCCTGTCCGAGGCCGAGCAGAGCCGCAAGCTGCTGTCGGTCGTGCGCTCGTACGCCGCGGTGGTGCTGGGCTACGCCGGGCCGGAGGCGGTCGGACCCGACCGCGCCTTCCGCGACCTGGGTTTCGACTCGCTGACCGCAGTGGAGTTCCGCAACATCCTCGGCGCGGCAACGGGTCTGACCCTGCCGTCGACAGTGGTGTTCGACTACCCGTCGGCCGGGGTGCTGGCCGAGTACCTGCGCGGCGAGCTGGTCGGTGCTTCGGCTGACCTGTCGTCCGCGCCACTGGTGTCGGCGGTCGACGACGAGCCGATCGTGATCGTGGGCATGGCCTGTCGGTTCCCGGGCGGGGTCGACTCGCCGGAAGCCTTGTGGCGCTTGGTGTCCGAGGGCGTCGACGCCGTCGGCGAGTTCCCGGTTGACCGGGGTTGGGACCTGGACGCCCTCTACGACCCGGAGCCGGGCGCGGTGGGCAAGTCCTATGTCCGCGAGGGTGGTTTCGTCGATGGCGCGGGGGAGTTCGACGCCGGCTTCTTCGGTGTGTCCCCGCGTGAGGCCGTGGCGATGGACCCGCAGCAGCGGCTGCTGCTGGAGACGTCGTGGGAGGCGTTGGAGCGGGCCGGGGTCGCGCCGGCGTCGGTGAAGGGCGCGCCGGTCGGCGTGTTCGTCGGCACCAACGGCCAGGACTACCCGGCGCTGCTGGCCTACGCCGGCGACGACTTCGAGGGCCACTCCGGCACCGGCAACGCGGCCAGCATCGTCTCCGGCCGGGTTTCCTACACGCTGGGCCTGGAGGGTCCGGCCGTCACCGTCGACACCGCGTGCTCGGCGTCGCTGGTGGCGATGCACTGGGCGGCGCAGGCTCTGCGGTCCGGCGAGTGCTCGCTGGCGCTGGCCGGCGGCGTGACCGTGATGTCCACTCCGGGCATCTTCGTGTCCTTCTCCCGCCAGCGCGGCTTGTCGGCCGACGGCCGCATCCGGGCCTTCTCCGACGACGCCGACGGCACCGGTTGGGGTGAGGGTGTCGGCATGGTGGTTCTGGAGCGCCTGTCCGACGCGCAGCGCAACGGGCACCAGATCTTGGCCGTGGTCCGGGGTTCCGCGGTCAACCAGGACGGCGCTTCCAACGGTCTCACGGCCCCCAACGGTCCCTCGCAGCAGCGGGTCATCCGCCAGGCCCTGGCGTCCGCCGGGTTGAAGGCGTCCGATGTGGACGCCGTCGAGGCGCATGGCACCGGCACGACGCTGGGCGACCCGATCGAGGCCCAGGCGCTGCTGGCCACCTACGGTCAGGACCGAGAAGAGCCGCTGTGGCTGGGGTCGATCAAGTCCAACATCGGCCACACCCAGGCCGCGGCAGGTGTCGCCGGTGTCATCAAGATGGTGTTGGCGATGCAGAACGGCGTGCTGCCGCCCACCCTGCACGTCACCGAGCCGACGTCCCATGTGGACTGGAGTGCCGGCAAGGTCGAGCTGCTGACCGAGGCCCGCGACTGGCCGGTTGGCGCCGGCCCGCGCCGGGCTGGTGTTTCGTCTTTCGGCGTCAGCGGCACCAATGCGCACGTGATCCTGGAGCAGGCCCCGGTCGTCGAGTCGCCGGCGGTGGAGCGTTCCGTTGTGACGCCGTGGGTGCTGTCCGGCACCTCGGCCGAGGCCCTGCGGGACCAGGCCGCGCGCCTGGCGTCCCATGTGGACGGTGAAGACCCGGCCGATGTCGCCTTCTCGCTGGTGTCGTCGCGCTCGACGTTCGACCACCGCGCGGTGGTGTTCGGGGCGGAAGCCTTGCGCGCGTTGGCCGCCGGTCAGGCTTCGCCCGGTGTGGTCACCGGTGCCGCTGGCGATGGCCTGACGGCGTTCATGTTCTCTGGTCAGGGTTCTCAGCGGGTCGGCATGGGCAAGGCGCTGTACGCGGCCTTCCCGGTGTTCGCCGATGCCCTTGACGCCGTGTTCGCGCACCTAGACACCGAGCTGGACCGTCCGCTGCGTGAGGTGATGTTCGACGGTGCCGCCGACCTGGACCAGACCGGCTACACGCAGCCGGCGCTGTTCGCGATCGAGGTTGCCCTGTTCCGCCTGCTGGAGTCGTGGGGTGTGCAGCCCGACTTCGTGGTCGGCCACTCGATCGGCGAGCTGGCGGCGGCGCATGTCGCCGGTGTGCTCAGCCTTGAGGACGCCTCCAAGCTGGTGGCCGCGCGTGGCCGCCTGATGCAGGCGTTGCCGACCGGCGGCGCGATGGTGGCCATCCAGGCCACCGAGGCCGAGGTTCTGCCGCTGCTCAACGAGAAGGTCTCCATCGCGGCGATCAACGGGCCGAGCTCGGTGGTCGTCTCTGGCGATGAAGAGGCCGTCCTCGCGGTGGCCGCCCAGTTCGAGAAGACCAAGCGGCTCAAGGTGTCCCACGCGTTCCACTCGCCGCTGATGGACCCCATGCTCGACGAGTTCCGCGCGATCGCGGCGAGCATCACCTATGCCCAGCCTCGGATTTCCGTGGTGTCGAACCTGACCGGCGACCTGGTCGCCGAGTTCGACGCCGAGTACTGGGTGCGGCACGTGCGTGAAGCCGTGCGCTTCCACGACGGCGTCACCACGCTGATCGGCCTCGGTGTCTCCACCTTCCTGGAGGTCGGCCCCGACGGCGTGCTGGCCGGCATGGCCCAGGGCGTCGACTCGGTCGCCGCCCTGCGCCGCGACCGCGACGAGGTCGAAGCGATCACCAATGCCCTGGCCCGCCTGCACGTGCGCGGGGTCAAGGTCGACTGGCTCAAGCTGATCTCCGGCCGGCTGATCGACCTGCCCACCTACGCCTTCCAGAGCACGCGGTACTGGCCGACGGTCGACTTCTCCGCGAAGCCGGCTGCTGCCCTGTCGACCGGGACGGTGGACGCCGAGTTCTGGGCGGCCGTCGAGCGCGAGGACCTGGAGTCTCTCGCCGACACCCTGGAGCTGTCGGCCGACTCGCTGACCGACGTGCTGCCGAAGCTGTCCTCCTGGCGTCGCCAGCAGGACAAGCAGCACACCATCGACAGCTGGCGCTACCGGGCCACCTGGACGCCGGCCACCGAGCTCCCCAAGCCGGCCCTGGACGGGACCTGGCTGGTCATCGGATCCGACACCGTGGCCCAGGCCCTGAACACGACCTCGGTCACGCTCGATGAGCTGAGCACCGCCGCCACCGCCGACCTGAGCGGAATCCTCTACGTCGCCGGTGAGAACGCGACCGTCCCGAGTGGACTGGCGCAGATCGCCGACGTGCTGCGGACCCTCGGCGAGCAGTCGATCACCGCCCCGCTCTGGGTCGCCACCAGGGGCGCGGTCAGCGTCGGCCGCTTCGACATCGCGCCCGATCCCGCCCAGGCCGCCGTGTGGGGCCTCGGCCGGGTCGCCGCGCTGGAATACCCGCGCAACTGGGGCGGTCTGGTCGACCTGCCGGAAGCGCTTGACGACCGCGCCGCCACCCGGCTGCGCCAGGTGCTCGCCGGCGCCGGCGAGGACCAGGTCGCAGTCCGCACCTCCGGCGTCTTCGTCCGACGGCTGACGCACGCGCCGGCCGCCAACCACGACGACGTCTGGACCCCGCGCGGCACCGTCCTGATCACCGGCGGCACCGGTGGACTCGGCGCTGAGGTGGCCAAGTGGGCGGCTGGCAACGGCGCCGAGCACCTAGTGCTCACCGGCCGTCGCGGTCTGGAAACCCCTGGTGCGACTGAGCTTCGTGACGAGCTCACGGCCCTCGGCGCGAGGGTCACCATCGCCGCCTGCGACGTCCGCGACCGGGATGCCTTGGCGCAGCTGGCCAACGAGCACGCGCCGATCAACGCCGTGGTGCACGCGGCCGGCGTCAACGAGTCCGTCGCGCTGGCCGAGGCCACCGAGGAGACCCTGTCCGCCGTCATGTCGGCCAAGGTCGACGGCGCGGTGCAGCTGGACGCGTTGTTCGGCGAACTCGACGCCTTCGTGCTCTTCTCCTCGATCTCGGGGGTGTGGGGCAGTGGCCGGCAGTCGGGTTACGCCGCCGCCAACGCCTTCCTCGACGCGCTGGCCGAGAACCGCCGCGCCCGGGGCCTGGCCGCCACGGCCGTCGCCTGGGGCCCGTGGGCCGAGGTCGGCATGGCCGCCGATGTCCGCGAACAGCAGCAGCTGGCCAAGCGCGGCCTCACCGCCCTCGACCCGGCCCTGGCCGTGCGGGCGCTGGTCGAGGCCGTCGGCGGCGGCGACGCCTGCGTCACCGTCGCCGACGTGGACTGGGCCAAGTTCGCCGAGGGCTTCACCGTGCTCCGCCCGAGCGCGCTGATCAGCGGCCTGTGCCAGGAGAAGCCGGCGCAGGTCGAGGTCACGCGGGAAGCGGCCTCGGTCGAGCGGCACGAAGTGCTGGACCTGGTTCGCCGCGAGGCGGCCGTGGTCCTGGGGCACTCGGCCGCCGAGGCCGTCGACGCCGACCGGGCCTTCCGCGACCTCGGCTTCGACTCGCTGACCGCGGTCGAACTCCGCAACCGGCTGACCGAGCTGACCGGCCTGGCGCTACCCACGACCTTGGTGTTCGACTACCCGAACGCCACCGTGCTCAGCCGTTACATCATCGACGAACTCTTTGGCGGCGAGGACAACCAGCAGTCGGGGGCGGCCGTCGCCGAGGCCGACGAGGACCCGATCGTCATCGTCAGCATGAGCTGCCGCCTGCCCGGCGACGTGCGGGCGCCCGAGCAGCTGTGGCAGCTGGTCGACAGCGGCTCAGAAGCGCTGTCGAAGTTCCCGACCGACCGGGGCTGGGACGTCGACTCGATCAGCGGCCCGGCCGACGAGCAGCGGATCTACGCCGTCGACGGCGGCTTCCTCACCGGCGCGGGCGAGTTCGACCCGGCCTTCTTCGGGATGAGCCCGCACGAGGCGATGGCCGCCGACCCGCAGCAGCGCCTGCTGCTGACCACGACCTGGGAGCTGTTCGAGCGGGCCGGCATCACGCCCGCCTCGGTGCGCGGCACCCAGACCGGCGTGTACGTCGGGGCCGGCGGCTCCGGCTACGCCACCGGCGTCAGCAACCTGCCCGAGGAGCTCCAGGGGCACATCCTCACCGGCACCGCCCCGGCCGTCGCCTCCGGCCGCATCTCCTACACGATGGGCCTCGAGGGCCCGGCGATGACGATCGACACCGCGTGCTCGTCCTCGCTGGTGGCGATGCACCTTGCCGCGCAGGCACTTCGCCGCGGCGAGTGCACGCTGGCGGTGGCCGGCGGCGTGACCGTGATGGCCACTCCGTTCTCGTTCATCGAGTTCGGCCGGCAGAACGGCCTGGCCGCCGACGGCCGCTGCAAGGCGTTCTCCGACGACGCCGACGGCACCGGCTGGTCCGAGGGCGTGGCCATGCTGCTGCTGGAGCGCCAGTCCGACGCCATCCGCAACGGGCACCCGATCCTGGCTGTGGTCAAGGGATCCGCGGTCAACCAGGACGGCGCCTCCAACGGTCTGACGGCCCCGAACGGTCCGTCGCAGCAGCGGGTGATCCGGCAGGCGCTGATCGACGCCGGCGTCACACCGTCCGAAGTGGACGCGGTCGAGGCGCACGGCACCGGCACCGCGCTGGGCGACCCCATCGAGGCGCAGGCGTTGCTGGCCACCTACGGCCAGGACCGCGACGAGCCGCTGTGGCTGGGGTCGATCAAGTCCAACATCGGCCACACGCAGTCGGCCGCCGGTGTCGCCGGTGTGATCAAGATGGTGGAGGCGATGCGGCACGGCGTGCTGCCGCGCACCCTGCACGTGTCCCGGCCTTCGTCCCATGTGGACTGGAGCGCCGGCCAGGTCGAGCTGCTGACCGAGGCCCGCCGGTGGCCGGAGACCGACCACCCGCGCCGGGCCGGCGTGTCGGCGTTCGGCGTCAGCGGCACCAACGCGCACGTGATCATCGAGCAGGCCCAGCCCTTCGCCGAGGAGACGGATGTGATCGAGAACGCGCCGGGCGCGCTGCCCTGGGTGGTGGCGGGCCGCAGTGCGCAGGCCCTGCGCGAGCAGGCCGAACAGCTCGTCTCCGTCGCGGAGACGGCGAACCCGCTCGACCTGGCCTACTCGCTGGCGACCTCGCGGTCCGCGTTCGAGCACCGGGCGGTCGTGCTCGGCCAGGACCGGGACGACCTGATCCGAGGCCTGGCGGCCATCGCCGCCGACGAACGGGTTCCCGGCGTGCTGCGCGGCACGTCCACCGGCGGCGGCAAGACCGCGTTCATGTTCTCCGGTCAGGGTTCTCAGCGGGTCGGTATGGGTAAGGCGCTGTACGCGGCCTTCCCGGTGTTCGCCGATGCCCTTGACGCCGTGTTCGCGCACCTGGACACCGAGCTGGACCGTCCGCTGCGTGAGGTGATGTTCGACGGCACCGCCGACCTGGACCAGACTGGCTACACGCAGCCGGCGCTGTTCGCCATCGAGGTCGCGCTGTTCCGTCTGCTGGAGAACTGGGGCCTGCGGCCGGACTTCGTGGTCGGCCACTCGATCGGCGAGCTGGCGGCGGCGCACGTCGCCGGTGCGCTCAGCTTGGCGGACGCTTGCCGCCTGGTGGCCGCGCGGGGCCGTCTGATGCAGGCGCTGCCCGAGGGCGGGGCCATGGTGGCGATCCAGGCCACCGAGGACAAGGTGCTGCCGCACCTGACCGATGGTGTGTCCATCGCCGCGATCAACGAGCCCACGTCGGTCGTGGTCTCCGGGGTCGAGGCCGAAGTCCTTGCTATCGCGGCGAAGTTCGAGAAGACCAAGCGGCTCAAGGTGTCCCACGCGTTCCACTCGCCGCTGATGGACCCGATGCTGGCCGAGTTCCGCGAGGTCGCCGAGACCGTGACCTACCACCAGCCGCGTCTGGTGGTCGTGTCCAACCTCGACGGCGAGCTGGTGTCGGAGTTCGACGCCGAGTACTGGGTGCGCCACGTCCGCGAGGCCGTGCGTTTCCACGACGGCGTGACCACGCTGGCCCAGCAGGGCGTGAAGCGGTTCGTCGAAGTCGGGCCGGACGGCGTGCTGGCCGGCATGATCGAGAGCGGCGACGCCGTCGCGGTGCTGCGCCGGGACTGGGACGAGGTCGACGCGCTGCTGACCGCCGTGTCGCAACTGCACGTCGGCGGCCTCACCCCGAACTGGAACGCGGTGTTCGCCGGCTGGGGCGGCCGCCGGATCGACCTGCCCACCTACGCCTTCCAGAACGACCAGTACTGGCTGCTGCCGGCCGTCGAGGCCGCCGGCGCCGACCCGTCGGCCCTCGGCCTCACCGCGACCGAGCACCCGCTGCTGGGGGTCGCGGTCGGGCTGGCCGAGCAGAACGGCCTGCTGTTCACCAGCCGGATCTCCACGCAGGCCCTGCCGTGGCTGGCCGATCACGTCGTGGACGGCCAGATCCTGTTCCCCGGCACCGGTTTCGTCGAGCTGGCGCTGGCCGCCGGCGACCAGGTCGAGTGCGACGAGCTCACCGAGCTGGTCATCGAGACGCCGATGGTGCTGCCCCGACAGGGCGGCCTGCGGCTCCAGGTGGCGCTGGGCGCGGCGGACGACCGTGACGCCCGCACCGTGAACATTTACTCCCGTCCCGAGGACGACGACGCGGCGAGCTGGACCCGGCACGCGTCCGGCGAGATCAAGGCCGGCACGATCGCCGACGGCGAGGCCATGGCCCAGTGGCCGCCGGCCGACGCCACCGCGGTCGACATCGAGGGCCTGTACGAGCGGCGCGCCGGCTTCGAGTACGGGCCGACTTTCCGTGGCCTGCAAGCGGTGTGGCAGCGCGGCGCGGACGTCTACGCCGAGGTCAGCCTGCCCGAGCAGCTGCGCGAGGAGGCCGACCGCTTCGACCTGCACCCGCTGCTGCTGGACGGCGCCTTGCAGGCGTTGGCTTTCCTGCCCGGCATCGCCGGCCTGCCGTTCGTGTGGAGCGGAGTGTCGCTGGCCGCCGTTGGCGCGTCGACGATCCGCGTCCACCTGTCCACAAAGGACTCCTCGGTTCACCTGGCCCTGGCCGACGGAACCGGCCAGCCGCTGGCCACCGTCGACCGCCTGGTGCTGCGCGAGGCCTCGGCCGGCCCGGTCCAGGCGGCCGAGAACAAGGCAGCCGCGCCTTCCCGGCGACGCCGCAAGGCCCAGGACACCGTGGCCGCGGCAGTCGTCGCCGACAACGGCGGCAGCCTGCGCGAGCGGCTAGACGGCCTTGAGCCGGCCGACCAGGACCAGTTGCTGCTCACCATCGTGCGGACCCAGGCGGCGATCGTGCTGGGCTACCGCGGCCCGGACGCGGTCGACCCGACCTGGACCTTCCGCGACCTCGGCTTCACCTCGCTGTCCGCGGTGCAGTTCCGCAACGGCATGAACGAGGCCACCGGCCTGCGCCTGCCGGCGACCCTGGTGTTCGACTACCCGACCGCCACCACCCTGGCCGACTTCCTGAAGCAGGAGATCCTCGGCGCCGAGGAGACCGTGGCCGCCGCGGTGGTCCGCGCGGCCGATGACGACGACCCGATCGTCATCGTCGGCATGGGCTGCCGCTACCCGGGCGGCATCGACACCCCCGAGCAGCTGTGGCGGGTCGTGGCCACCGGCACCGACGCCATCTCCGGCTTCCCGACCGACCGCGGCTGGGACCTCGACACCCTCTACAACCCCGACCCCGACGTGCCCGGCACCTGCTACGCCCGCGAGGGCGGCTACCTGCACAGCGCCAGCGAGTTCGATGCCCCGTTCTTCGGCATCAGCCCCCGCGAGGCGGTGTCCATGGACCCGCAGCAGCGCCTGCTGCTTGAGGTCACGTGGGAGGCGCTGGAGCGCACAGGCCTGGACCGGGAGGCGTTGAAGGGCAGCCAGACCGGCGTCTTCGCCGGCATCACCTACGGCGACTACGCCGGCATGCTGGCCTCGTCCGACGAGGCCGCCGAGGGCATGATCGGCACCGGCAACTCGCCGAGCGTGCTGTCCGGCCGCATCTCCTACACGCTGGGCCTGGAGGGCCCGTCGGTCTCGATCGACACCGCCTGCTCCTCCTCGCTGGTCGCCATGCACTGGGCCGTGCAGGCCCTGCGCGACGGCGACTGCACGCTGGCGATCGCCGGCGGCGTCACGGTCATGGCCAGCCCGGTCTCGCTGATCGAGTTCAGCGCGCAGAAGGCCCTGGCCGCCGACGGCCGGTCCAAGTCGTTCTCGGCCGCCGCCGACGGCGCGAGCTGGGGCGAGGGCGCCGGTGCGATCGTGCTGGAGCGGCTGTCCGACGCCAAGCGCAACGGGCACCCGATCCTGGCCGTGCTGCGCAGTTCCGCGGTCAACCAGGACGGCGCGTCCAACGGCCTGACCGCCCCCAACGGCCCGTCGCAGCGACGCGTGATCCGCAAGGCGCTGGCCAACGGCGGCCTGACCGGCGCGGACGTCGACGTCGTCGAGGCGCACGGCACCGGCACCACGCTGGGCGACCCGATCGAGGCCGGCGCGCTGCTGGCCACCTACGGCCGCGACCACGCCGAGGACAACCCGCTGCTGCTGGGCTCGATCAAGTCCAACATCGGCCACTCGCAGGCCGCCGCCGGCGTCGCCGGCGTCATCAAGATGGTGATGGCGATCCGCAACGGGATCGTGCCGCCGACCCTGCACGTGGACGAGCCCTCGCCGCACATCGACTGGACCTCGGGCCACGTCAAGCTGGTCACCGAGGCGGTGCCGTGGCCGGAGACCGGCCGCCCGCGCCGGGCCGGCGTCTCCTCGTTCGGCATGAGCGGCACCAACGCGCACACCATCATCGAGCAGGCCCCCGAGATCGAGCCGGCCGCCGTGGAGCACGGCGACGCCGAGGTCGTTCCGTGGCTGGTGTCGGCCCGGTCGGCGGCGGCGCTCAAGGCGCAGGCCGAGAAGCTGCTGTCCGTTGTGGACGGTGACCCTTCCGACGTCGCGTTCTCCCTGCTGTCCAAGCGGTCCGCGTTCGAGCACCGGGCCGTCGTGGTCGGCGGCGACCGGGACGAGCTGGCCGCCGGCCTGCGGGCGCTGGCCGCCGGCATGCCGGCCGAGAACCTGGCCCAGCAGTCGGTCGGGGCCCGGGGCAAGACGGTGTTCGTGTTCCCCGGCCAGGGCTCGCAGTGGGTCGGCATGGCGGTGGAGCTGCTGGCCTCCTCGCCGGTGTTCGCCCAGCGGATGGCCGAGTGCGAGGCGGCGCTGTCGTCCTTTGTGGACTGGACGCTGACCGAGGTGCTGTCCGACGCCGAGGCCCTGGAGCGGGTCGACGTCGTGCAGCCCGCGTGCTGGGCCGTGATGGTGTCGCTGGCCGAGTTGTGGCGCTCCTACGGTGTCGTCCCCGACGCCGTGGTCGGTCACTCCCAGGGGGAGATCGCCGCCGCCGCAGTCTCGGGCGCGCTGTCCCTGGAGGATGCCGCACGCGTGGTTGCCTTGCGCAGCCAGGCGATCAGGGATGACCTGGCCGGCCTGGGCGGCATGGTGTCGGTCGGTTTGCCGGCCGCCGACATCGAGCTGGGCGAGCGGGTGTGGGTCGCCGCCCACAACAGCCCGACTAGCACCGTGGTCGCCGGTGACTCCGATGCCCTCGACGACCTGGTGGCCCGCTACGAGGCCACCGGCGTCCGGGTCCGCCGGATCCCGGTGGACTACGCCTCGCACACCGTGCACGTGGAGCGGATCCAGGACCGGGTCCTCGCCGACCTCGCCCCGATCACCCCGCAGGCGTCGCAGATCCCGTTCTTCTCCACGGTGACGGCCGACTGGATCGACACCGCCGGACTGGACGCCGCCTACTGGTACGCCAGCCTGCGCCAGACCGTCCGCTTCGACGAAGCCATCGCGGCGCTGGCCGAGCAGGGCTACGGCGTGTTCGTCGAGTCCAGCGCCCACGCCGTGGTGGCCCCGGTCATCCGCGAGACGCTGGACGGCGTCGAGGACCTCGAACCCCTCGTGGTCGGCTCGCTGCGCCGAGGGCAGGGCGGTTTGCGCCGATTCCTGCTGTCGCTGGGCGAACTGCACTGCGGCGGCGTCACGGTGGACTGGTCCGTGCTGCTGCCGGCCGGCCGCGCCGTCGACCTGCCGACCTACGCCTTCCAGCACCAGAGCTACTGGCCGAAGTTCAGCCAGCGGCAGGAGGAATCGGCCGTCGACCCGGTCGACGCCGCCTTCTGGACCGCGGTCGAGCAGGAGGACTTCACCTCGCTCGCCGACACCCTGAACCTCGACCAGTCCACTTTGGACGCGATGGTGCCGGCGCTGTCGGCCTGGCGACGGGCCCGCAGCGAGCAGTCGGCCATGGATGCCTTGCGGTACCAGGTCAACTGGACGCCGCTCGGCGACTCGCCGACCCCGAAGCTGGACGGCACGTGGCTGCTGGTCGTGCCGGCGGGGCACCCCGCCGAGTGGACGGCAGGCCTGGCCCGGTTCGGGGCCGAGTTCGTCACCGTCGAGGTCGACGCGGACGCCGACCGGCTGCGGCTGACCGACCAGGTCGGCGGCCGGGAGTTCGCCGGCGTGCTGTCCCTGTTGGCGCTGAACGAGAACCCGTCGGCCACGCACCCCGAGGTGCCCGCCGGCCTGGACCTGACCACGGCCCTGGTGCAGGCGCTCGGCGACGCCGGCGTCGAAGCCCCGCTGTGGTGCGTGACCAGCGGCGCGGTGTCGGTGGGTCGCTCCGACCCGCTGGCCAACCCGATCCAGGCCCTGGTCTGGGGTCTGGGCCGGGTGGCCGCGATGGAGCAGCCGCAGCGCTGGGGCGGTCTGGTCGACCTGCCCGGCACGGTCGACGACCGCGCCGTCCGCCGGCTGGCCTCCGTGCTGGCCGACTCCGACGGCGAGGACCAGCTGGCCATCCGCGGCTCGGGCGTGTTCGGCCGCCGGCTCGGCCGGGCTCCGCTGCCGGCGGTGCCGGCCGGGGTCTGGCAGCCGTCCGGCACGGTCCTGATCACCGGTGGTACCGGTGCCCTTGGTGGGCACGTTTCCCGCTGGCTGGCCGGCGCCGGGGCCGAGCACCTGGTGCTGCTCAGCCGGCGCGGCCTGGCGGCCGACGGCGCGGCCGAGCTGGTCGAGGAGCTGGGCGCGCTGGGCGTTCGGGTCACGGTCGCCGCGTGCGACGTGGCCGACCGGGACAGCCTGGCCGCCGTGATCGCCGAGCACCCGCCGACCGCCGTCGTGCACACGGCCGGTGTCCTCGACGACGGCATGATCGACTCGATGACCCCGGAGCGGCTGGCCGGCGTGCTGCGGGCCAAGAGCCTGGCCGCGCTGAACCTGCACGAGCTGACCAAGGACCTGGGCCTGACCGCCTTCGTGTCCTTCGCCTCCACCGCCGGCACCTGGGGCGCGCCCGGCCAGTCCAACTACGCGGCGGCCAACGCCTTCCTGGACGCACTGGCCGAGCACCGGCGGGGCCTCGGCCTGGCGGCGACCTCGCTGGCCTGGGGCCCGTGGGCCGAGGGCGGCCTGGCCGACGACGCGGCGCTGCTCGCGCGGCAGCGCCGAGGCGGCATCCTGGCCATCGACCCGCCCACGGCCATCACCGCGATGCAGCAGGCGCTGGACAACGACGACACGGCGCTGGCCATCGCCGGCGTCGAGTGGGACAAGTACGCGCCGGGCCTGGTCGCGGTCCGGGCCAGCAAGCTGATCGACAGCATCGCCGAGGCCCGCGCGGCGCTGGCCGCGGCGGCCGAATCCACCGGCGGTTCCGGCGGATCGGCCCTGGGCGACCGGCTGGCCGGCCTGTCCGAGGCCGAGAGCGAGCGGGAGCTGCTGGAGTTCGTCCGGTCCTTCGTCGCCGGCGTGCTCGGCTTCGGCGGACCGGAGGACGTGGAGTCCGGCCGGGCGTTCAAGGACATCGGCTTCGACTCGCTGACCGCGGTCGACCTGCGCAACCGGCTCAGCGCCGCCACCGGCGTCCGGCTGCCGTCCACGATGATCTTCGACTACCCGACGCCGACCGCGCTGGCCCGCTACCTGCGGGCGCAACTCGGTGGCGGGACGGCGAAGGACACCGGGACGACGACCACCGCCGCCGCCAACGCGATCGACGACGACCCGATCGTCATCGTCGGCATGGGCTGCCGGTTCCCCGGCGGCGCCGAGTCGCCGGAACGGTTGTGGGAGCTGGTGTCCGGGTCCGGTGACGCGATCACCGGGTTCCCCACCGACCGCGGCTGGGACCTGGACGCGATCTTCGACGACGACCCGGACAACGCCGGCACCAGCTACGCCACCGAGGGCGGCTTCCTGGGCGAGGCCGCACAGTTCGACGCGGCCTTCTTCGGCATCAACCCGCGTGAGGCCATGGCGATGGACCCGCAGCACCGGTTGCTGCTGGAGACGTCGTGGGAGGCGCTGGAGCGCGCCGGCATCGATCCCGGCACGCTGCTGGGCAGCCAGACCGGCGTGTTCATGGGCTCCAACGGCCAGGACTACAGCGCGATGCTGTCCGCCTCCGGCCAGAACGCCGAGGGCTACACGATGACCGGCAACGCCGGCAGCATCGTGTCCGGCCGCATCTCCTACACGCTGGGCCTGGAAGGCCCGGCGGTCACGGTCGACACGGCGTGCTCCTCCTCGCTGGTCGCGCTGCACTGGGCCACCCGGGCGCTGCGCTCCGGCGAGTGCACGCTGGCGCTGGCCGGCGGCGTGACGATCATGTCGACCCCGTTCTCGTTCATCGAGTTCAGCAAGCAGCGGGGGCTCGCGCCCGACGGCCGCTGCAAGCCGTTCTCCGACAGCGCGGACGGCACCGGCTGGGGTGAAGGAGCCGGCGTGCTTGTGCTGGAGCGCCTGTCCGACGCGCAGCGCAACGGCCACCCGATTCTGGCCGTGGTCAAGGGATCCGCGGTCAACCAGGACGGCGCCTCCAACGGTCTGACGGCCCCGAACGGTCCCTCGCAGCAGCGGGTGATCCGCCAGGCGCTGGCCGACGCCGGGCTTCGTCCGTCCGATGTGGACGCCGTCGAGGCGCACGGCACGGGCACCGTGCTGGGCGACCCGATCGAGGCCCAGGCGCTGCTGGCCACCTACGGTCAGGACCGCGAAGAGCCGCTGTGGCTGGGCTCGATCAAGTCCAACATCGGGCACACCCAGGCCGCCGCCGGTGTCGCCGGCGTGATGAAGATGGTGCTGGCGCTGGGGCACGACACGTTGCCGCCGACCCTGCACGTCTCGGCGCCTTCGTCCCATGTGGACTGGGCCGAGGGTCGGATCGAACTGCTGACCGAGGCACGGGAGTGGACCGGGTCCGAGCGTCCGCGCCGGGCCGGCATCTCCTCCTTCGGCCTGAGCGGCACCAACGCCCACGTGATCATCGAGCAGGCCCCGGCGGTCAAGGCGCCCGCGCCGTCGCAGCCGGCGACCGACGCCGTGGCGGTCCCGGTTTCCGGCCACAGCAAGGACGCCCTGCGCGCGCAGGCCGAGCGACTGCGGGACTTCGTGGCCGCCAACCCCGAGACCAGCCTGCTCGACCTGGGCTACTCGCTGGCGACGACGAGGTCGGACTTCGAGCACCGGGCCGTCGTGGTCACCCAGGACCGGGACACGCTGCTCACCGCGCTGGACGCGATCGCCGGCGACGGCACCGCGGCCGCGCTGATCCGTGGCGTCGCCCGCGCCGAGGTCCGCTCCGCGTTCCTGTTCTCCGGCCAGGGTTCGCAGCGGGCGGGCATGGGCAAGCGCCTGTACGAGGCCTTCCCGGTGTTCGCCGACGCTGTGGACGCGGTGTGCGCGCACCTGGACGCCGAGCTGGACCGTCCGCTGCGTGAGGTGATGTTCGACGGCGGCGCGGATCTCGACCAGACCGGCTACACCCAGCCCGCCCTGTTCGCCATCGAGGTGGCGCTGTTCCGTCTGCTGGAGTCCTGGGACCTCAAGCCGGACTTCGTGATGGGGCACTCCATCGGCGAGCTCGCCGCCGCGCACGTGTCCGGCGTGCTGTCGCTTTCCGACGCCAGCAAGTTGGTTGCCGCGCGGGGCCGTCTGATGCAGGCGCTGCCCGAAGGCGGGGCCATGGTGGCGATCCAGGCCACCGAGGACGAGGTTCTGCCCTACCTGTCGGAGAAGGTGTCGATCGCGGCCGTCAACGGGCCGACCTCGGTCGTCGTCTCCGGCGCCGAGGACGCGGTGCTCGCGGTGGCCGACCGGTTCACGAAGACCAAGCGGCTCAAGGTGTCCCACGCGTTCCACTCGCCGCTGATGGACCCGATGCTGGCCGAGTTCCGCAAGGTGGCCGAGAGCGTCACCCACGGCCGGCCGGAGATCACGGTCGTGTCCAACCTGACCGGCGAAGCGGTGTCGGAGTTCACCGCCGACCACTGGGTGCGTCACGTCCGCGAGGCCGTCCGCTTCCACGACGGCGTGACCACGCTGACCGGCCTCGGGGTCTCCACCTTCCTGGAGGTCGGGCCGGACGGCGTGCTCACCCCGATGCTGGACGACGCGGTGGCGCTGCTGCGCCGCGACCGGGACGAGGTCGAAACCCTCACCAAGGCGATCGCCGCCCTGCACGTCAACGGCCTGTCCCCGAACTGGACCGGCCTGTTCGACGGCGCTCAGACCATCGAACTGCCCACGTATGCCTTCCAGCACCGCAAGTTCTGGCCGGAGATGACGGCGCGGGCGACCGGCGACGTGACCTCGGCCGGTCTGACCACCACCGGCCACCCGCTGCTCGGCGCGGCCGTGCAACTGGCCGACACCGACGAGTTCCTGTTCACCGGGCGGCTGTCGCCGCAGACCCAGCCGTGGCTGGCCGACCACGTCGTCGGCGAGCAGATCCTGTTCCCCGGCACCGGTTTCCTGGAGCTGGCCATCCGGGCCGGCGACCAGGTCGGCTGCGACGTGGTCGAGGAGCTCACGCTGGCCACGCCGCTGAACCTGCCGGCCAAGGGCGGCACGCAGATCCAGGTGATGGTCGGCGCCGCCGACGGCCGGGGGTCGCGGACGATCACCGTGCACTCGCGGTCCGAGGACGCGCCGGTCGACCTGCCGTGGCTGCTGCACGCCTCCGGCGCGTTGGGCGTCGGCGCCCCAAGGACGACCGAGCAGGTGGCCGAGTGGCCGCCGGCCGGGGCGCAACCGCTTGCCGTGGAAGGCTTCTACGAGGCGTACGCGTCCAGCGGCTTCGAGTACGGGCCGATGTTCCAGGGCCTGCGGGCCGCCTGGCAGCTCGGGGACGAGGCGTTCCTGGAGGTGTCGCTGCCCGAGGGCCGCGCCGCCGACGCGGCCGCGTTCGGGCTGCACCCGGCGTTGCTGGACGCCGCCCTCCAGGGCCTGGTGTTCCTGCCGCTGGAGGGCACCGGCCGCAAGCGCCTGCCGTTCTCGTGGAGCGACGTCAGCCTGCACGCCAGCGGCGCGTCGACCCTGCGGGTCCGGCTGAGCAAGGCCGACGGCGTGGACGCGCTGGGCCTGGGCGTGTACGACGCCGACGGACACGCGGTCGCTTCCATCGGCGCGCTGGTGATGCGCGAGATCGCCCTCGACCAGCTCAAGCCCCGGCAGGAATCGCTGTTCCGGCTGGACTGGACGCCGACGCGGGTCACCGCCGAGGCCCCCGACGCCGACATCGCCGTGCTCGGCGCGGACGACCTGAAGCTGGCCGCCGCGCTGGAGTTCGACCGTCACGACGACCTGGCCTCGATCACCACCGCGCCGGACGTGCTGCTCGTGCCCCGGGTCACCAACGGCCACACCACCGGCGACCTGGCCACCGACGTCCGGGTCGCGGTCCGCGAGGTGCTGGACCTGATCCAGACGTGGCTGGCCGACGAGCGGCTCGCCGGCACGCACCTGGTGCTGGTGACTCGCGGAGCCGTTGCCGCGACTGAGGAAGAGGCCGTGCAGGATCTCGCCCACGCGGCGGTCCTGGGCCTGGTCCGCTCCGCGCAGTCGGAGAACCCGGGCCGGCTGACCCTGATCGACGTGGACGGCGAGCTGGAGTCGGTGGCCGCGCTGCCGGCCGCGCTCACCGTCGGCGAGCCGCAGCTGGTGATCAGGAACGGCGAGGTGCGCATCGGCCGGCTGGCCCCGGCCGGCGCGGGCACGGCCACACCGACCGCCGACCAGTGGCGGCTGGACGTCTCCGGCACGGTGCTGATCACCGGCGGCACCGGCGGTCTCGGCGGCCGGCTGGCCCGCCACCTGGTGACCGAGCACGGCGCTCGCGATCTGCTGCTCACCAGCCGCAGCGGTCCGGCCGCCGACGGCGCCGAGCAGTTGCGGGCGGAGCTGACCGACCTCGGCGCCACGGTCACGATCGCCGCGTGCGACGTGGCCGACCGGGACGCGGTCCGGCAGCTGCTGGCCGGGGTCGAGCCGACCGCGGTCGTGCACACGGCCGGCGTCGTCGACGACGCCCTGATCGCCTCGCTGACCCCGCAGCGCCTGGACGCGGTGCTGCGGCCCAAGGTGGACGCGATCATCAACCTGCACGAGATGGCCGGGCAGCGGGCGTCGTTCGTGATGTTCTCCGGCGCGGCCGGCGTGTTCGGCGGCCCGGGCCAGGGCAACTACGCGGCGGCCAACACCTTCCTGGACGCCTACGCCCAGCACCTGCGGCGGCACGGACGCACCGCGACCGCGCTGGCGTGGGGGCCGTGGAACCAGGAGGTCGGCATGACCAGCCGGCTGTCCGGGGCCGACATGGCCCGGATGGCCCGGGGCGGCATGCGGCCGCTGACCGTCGAGTACGGCATGGAGCTGTTCGACACCGCGCTGCGCCAGGACTGCTCGGCCATGCTGCCGATCGACCTGGACCTGGCGGTGCTCGCCACCCAGGGCGAGGCGCTTTCCCCGCTCTACAAGGGTTTGGTGCGGGTCCCGACCCGACGGACCGCGCGCGCCGCGACCAGGGTCAAGGCCGACGACGTCTCGCTGGCCGACCGGCTGGCCGAGCTGCCGGAGGCCGACCGCGGGCCGCGGCTGCTGGAACTGGTCACCGCGCAGGTGGCCGAGGTGCTCGGGCACGACACGACCGCCGACATCGAGCCGCACCGCGCCTTCGGCGACCTCGGCTTCGACTCGCTGACCTCGGTCGAGCTGCGCAACCGGCTGGGCGGGGTGACCGGGCTGCGGCTGGTCGCCACGGTGGTCTTCGACTACCCGAGCCCGGCCGAGCTGGCCGATCACCTGCTGGCCCAGGTGCTGCCCACGCAGAGTGTGTCCGAAGTGGACGCAGGCGAGTCCGACGTCAGCTTCGACGACGTCGAGTCCGCGAGCGCGGACGAGTTGTTCGACCTCATCGACCAGGAATTCGGCGTCTGATCCCGCCAGCGAACAGAAAGGACCTGACGTGGCTGACGAGGAAAAGCTGCTGGGGTACCTCAAGAAGGTCACCGCTGACCTGCGGCAGACCACCCGGCGCTTGCGGGATGTCGAGGACCGGGCCGGCGAGCCCATCGCCATCGTGTCGATGAGCTGCCGGTTCCCCGGCGGGATCGAGACCCCCGAACAGCTCTGGCGGATGCTGGCCGACGGTGTGGACGGCATGACGGCGTTCCCGGTCGACCGCGGCTGGCCGGAGTCGGCGCACGAGGCCGACTACGCCCGCGCCGGCGGATTCCTGCACGACGCCGCGCAGTTCGACCCGTCCCTGTTCGGCATGTCGCCGCGCGAGGCGCTTGCCACCGACCCGCAGCAGCGGGTGATGCTGGAGACCGCCTGGGAGGCGTTCGAGCGGGCCGGCATCGACCCGCACTCGCTCAAGGGCAGCAGCACTGGCGTCTACATCGGCGCCACCGCGACCGGCTACGGCGCGGGCGTGACCGAGGTGCCCGACGGCGTGGCCGGCTTCCTGATGACCGGCACCTCGAACGCGGTGATCACCGGCCGCGTCTCCTACGTGTTCGGCTTGAAGGGGCCGGCGGTGACCGTGGACACCGCGTGCTCGTCCTCGCTGGTGACCATGCACTTGGCGGCGCAGGCGCTGCGCAAGGGCGAGATCTCGCTGGCCCTGGCCGGCGGCGTCACGGTGATGGCCACGCACGGCCTGTTCTCGGAGTTCAGCCGGCAGAACGGTTTGGCGGCCGACGGCCGGATCAAGGCGTTCGCCGCCGGGGCCGACGGCACCAGTTGGGGCGAGGGCGCCGGCCTGGTGCTGCTGGAGCGGCTGTCCGACGCCCAGCGCAACGGTCACCCGATTCTGGCGGTGCTGCGCGGAAGCGCGATCAACCAGGACGGCGCGTCCAACGGTCTGACCGCCCCCAACGGCCCGTCGCAGCAGCAGGTCATCCTGCGGGCGCTGGAAAGCGCCGGCCTCAAGCCGTCCGATGTGGACGCTGTGGAGGCCCACGGCACCGGCACGACGCTGGGCGACCCGATCGAGGCGCATGCCCTGATGGCCACCTACGGCAAGGACCGTGAGCGGCCGCTGTGGCTGGGGTCGATCAAGTCCAACATCGGCCACACCCAGACCGCCGCCGGCGTCGCCGGGGTGATGAAGATGGTGCTGGCCATGCAGAACGGGGTGCTGCCCCGGACCCTGCACGTGGACGAGCCGTCCCCGAAGATCGACTGGCAGGCCGGCGCAGTCGAGCTGCTGACTTCGGAGCAGCCGTGGCCGGCGGGCGACCGTCCGCGCCGGGCAGGTGTCTCCTCGTTCGGCATCAGCGGCACCAACGCCCACGTCATCGTCGAGCAGGCGCCGGAAATCACCCGTGAGCCCGAGCCTGCGACGGTGAACTCGGACATCGTGCCCGTGCTGGTGTCCGGCCGGGGCGAGGCGGCGCTGCGGGCCCAGGCCGCCACCCTGGTGTCCACTGTGGACGACGACGTCGTCGGCCTGGCCCGCTCGCTGGCGACCACCCGGTCCTGCCTCGAACACCGCGCGGTGTTCGTCGGCTCCGGTCCGGACGAGCTGCGCGCCGCGCTGCGGGCCCTGGCCACCGGCGAGATCGCGACCGGTCTGGTCACCGGCGTGGCCGCCCCGGGCAAGACGGCCTTCATGTTCTCCGGCCAGGGTTCCCAGCGGGTCGGCATGGGCAAAGGCCTGTACGCGGCGTTCCCGGCGTTCGCCGAGGCCCTGGATGCCGTGCTGGCGCATCTGGACACCGGCCTGCGCGAGGTGATGTTCGAGGGTTCGGCCGACCTGGACCAGACCGGGCACACGCAGCCGGCCCTGTTCGCCATCGAGGTGGCGCTGTTCCGTCTGCTGGAGTCCTGGGGTCTGAAGCCGGACTTCGTGGTCGGCCACTCGATCGGCGAGCTGGCCGCCGCGCATGTTGCCGGTGTGCTGTCGCTGGAAGACGCCGGCAAGCTGGTCAGCGCTCGCGGTCGGTTGATGCAGGCGCTGCCCGAGGGCGGCGCGATGGTGGCGATCCAGGCCACCGAGGACGAGGTGCTGCCGCACCTGACCGACGGTGTGTCGATCGCCGCGATTAACGAGCCGACTTCGGTCGTGGTGTCCGGGGTCGAGGCCGAAGTCCTGGCCGTGGCGGCGAAGTTCGAGAAGACCAAGCGGCTGACGGTGTCGCACGCGTTCCACTCGCCGCTGATGGACCCGATGCTGGCCGAGTTCCGCGAGGTCGCCGCGAGCGTGACCTACGGGCGGCCGTCGATCTCCGTCGTGTCGAACCTGACCGGCCAGCCGGTGTCGGCGTTCGACGCCGAGTACTGGGTGCGGCACGTCCGCGAGGCCGTGCGCTTCCACGACGGCGTCGAGACCCTGCGCGCCGGCGGCGTCACGCGGTTCGTCGAGGTCGGCCCGGGCGGCGTGCTGGCCGGCATGATCGAGGGCGCGGTGCCGGTGCTGCGCAAGGACCGTGACGAGGTCGAGGCCATCACCACCGGCCTGGCCCGGCTGCACGTGAAGGGACTGTCCCCGGACTGGGGCAAGTTCTTCGCCGGCCGTGGCGCCGTCCGCACCGACCTGCCGACCTACACCTTCCAGCACGAGCACTACTGGCTGACCGGAACGGAACTCGCCGCCGGGGCCGGCGACGCCGTGGAGGACGGCCGGTTCTGGGAGATCGTCGAGGGCGGCGACCTGGCCGGTGCGCTCGGCGTCGACGCCGACACCCCGCTCAGCTCGGTGCTGCCCGCGCTGTCGACCTGGCGGCGCAACCGCCAGGAAAGCTCCACTGTGGACTCGTGGCGGTACCAGGTCGGCTGGAAGCCGGTCATTCCCGCCGCCTCGCCGGTGGTCTCCGGCAACTGGCTGGTGATCACCCCGGCCGGCGCCGACACAACCGTCCAGAATGGACTTGAGGCCCACGGGGCCACGGTCGCCGTCCTGACGGTCGAGGCCGACGCCGACCGCGACACGCTCACCCGGCAGCTGGCCGAGCTCGACGTCCGGCCCGACCACGTGGTGTCGCTGCTGGCGCTGGCCACGTCCGAGAACGCCGACGTGCCAACGGGTCTGGCCCTGACCGTGGCCCTCGTCCAGGCGCTGGGCGACGCCGACATCCGAGCCCGCCTGTGGTGCGTCACGCGTGGCGCGGTGTCCGCGGGCCGGTGGGACCGGCTCACCGACGTCGACCAGGCTGCCGTCTGGGGCCTCGGCCGGGCGGCCGCGCTCGAACTTCCCGACCGCTGGGGCGGTCTCGTCGACCTCCCCGCCGAACTCGACGACCGCGCCGTGTCCCGGCTGGTTGCGGTGCTGGCCGGCCTCGACGGCGACGAGGACCAGGTCGCCGTTCGCGCCAACGGCGTGTTCGTGCGCCGCCTGGCCCGGGCCGTGAAGTCCGCGACCGAGCAGGAGAAGTGGCAGCCGCGCGGCACCGTGCTGGTCACCGGCGGCACCGGCGCGCTGGGCGCCCACGTCGCCAAGTGGGTTGCCGCCAATGGGGCCGAGCACGTCGTGGTGGTCAGCCGGCAGGGCCCGAACGCGCCCGGCGCGGGCGAGATCGAGGCCGAGTTGGTCGGCCTCGGCGTGCGGGCCAGCGTGCTGGCCTGCGACGTCTCCGACCGGGCCGCCGTCGAGCGCCTGATCGCCGAGGTGTCGCCGAACGCCATCGTGCACACCGCCGGCGTGCTGGCCGACGGCATCCTCGATTCCGTTACGACGGACCAGCTTTCCACCGCGCTGCGGGCCAAGGCCCAGGCCGCGCGGAACCTGCACGAGCTGTCCGGCGACCTGGACGCGTTGGTGCTGTTCTCCTCGTTCGCCGGCACCGCCGGCGCCCCCGGCCAGTCCGCCTACGCGGCGGCCAACGCCTGGCTGGACGCGCTGGCCGAGTCCCGCCGAGCCGCCGGGCAGCCGGCGGTCTCGGTCGCGTGGGGCCCGTGGGCCGGTAGCGGCATGGCCGCCGACCCGACCGCCGCCGAGCGCATGCGTCGCGGCGGCATGCCGCCGATGGACGCCGAGTTCGCGCTGACCGCGCTGGCCCAGGCCGTCGCGTCCGGCGAGGCGACCGCCGTGGTGGCCGACATCGACTGGGAGAACTACGTTCCCGGCTACACCGTCGTCCGGCCGAGCGCCTTCATCGGCGACCTGCCCGAGGTCGCCAGCCGACCCAAGGCCGAGGCCCCGTCGCTGGGCGGCGGCCTGGCCGGCCTGACCCGGGCCGAGCAGGTCCGCCGGCTGCTGATCGTGGTCCGCGCGCACGCGGCCGCCGTGCTGGGCCATGCCGGCCCGGAGGCGATCGAGCCCGACCGCGCCTTCCGCGATCTCGGCTTCGACTCGCTGACCGCCGTCGAGTTCCGCAACGTCCTCGGCGCGGCAACGGGATTGAGCCTGCCGGCGACGGTGATCTTCGACTACCCGTCGGCCACCGCGCTGACCGAGTTCCTGCGCCAGGAGTTGGTCGGCGACTCGGCCGGCGTCGCACTGACCCCGGTCTCCGCTGGCCTCGACGACGAGCCGATCGTGATCGTGGGCATGGCCTGCCGGTTCCCGGGCGGGGTCGACTCGCCGGAAGCGTTGTGGCGCTTGGTGTCCGAGGGGACCGACGCGGTCGCCGGCTTCCCGGCCGACCGGGGCTGGGACGTGGAGTCCCTGTACGACCCGGACCCCGGGGCCGTGGACAAGTCGTACGTGAGTGAGGGCGGATTCCTCGACGGCGTCGGCAACTTCGACCCCGGCTTCTTCGGCGTCTCGCCGCGTGAGGCCGTCGCCATGGACCCCCAGCAGCGGTTGCTGCTGGAGACCTCGTGGGAGGCGCTGGAGCGGTCGGGTGTCGCGCCGGGCTCGGTGAAGGGCAGCCCGGTCGGTGTGTTCATCGGCGTCAACGGCCAGGACTACTCCACCCTGTTCATGTTCAGCGACCAGGATCTCGGCGCGCACGCCAGCACCGGCAACGCCGCCAGTGTCATGTCCGGCCGCATCGCCTACACGCTGGGCCTGGAGGGCCCGACGATCACCGTCGACACCGCGTGCTCGTCCTCGCTGGTGGCGATGCACCTTGCCGCGCAGGCGGTTCGGGCGGGGGAGTGCACGCTCGCGCTGGCCGGCGGCGTGACCGTGATGTCGACCCCGGGCACGTTCACCGCGTTCAGCCGGCAGCGGGGCCTGGCCGAGGACGGCCGCTGCAAGGCGTTCTCGGACGACGCCGACGGGACCGGTTGGGGCGAGGGCGTCGGCATGCTGGTGCTGGAGCGCCAGTCCGACGCCGTCCGCAACGGCCACCAGATCTTGGCTGTGCTGCGCGGAAGTGCGATCAACCAGGACGGCGCGTCCAACGGCCTGACCGCCCCCAACGGTCCGTCGCAGCAGCGGGTCATCCGCCAGGCGCTGGCCCAGGCCGGCCTGGCAGTGTCCGATGTGGACGCCGTCGAGGCCCACGGCACCGGCACGACGCTGGGTGACCCGATCGAGGCCCAGGCCCTGCTGGCGACCTACGGCCAGGACCGGGAAGAGCCGTTGTGGCTGGGTTCGGTCAAGTCCAACATCGGCCACACCCAGGCCGCCGCCGGCGTCGCCGGCGTGATCAAGATGGTGGAGGCCATGCGGCACGGTGTGCTGCCGCGGACTCTGCACGTCACCGAGCCGTCGTCCCATGTGGACTGGACCGCCGGCAAGGTCGCGCTGCTGACCGAGTCGCGCGAGTGGCCGGAGATCAGCCGTCCCCGCCGGGTCGGTGTGTCGTCGTTCGGCATGAGCGGCACCAACGCGCACGTGATCCTGGAGCAGGGTCCGTCGTTGCCCGCGCCGACGACCAGCGGCGAAACCACTGTTGTTCCTTGGGTGTTGTCCTCGCGGACCGCCAAGGGCCTGGCCGACCAGGCCGCGCGGCTGGCCGACTCGCTGCCCGATGGCTTTGCTGCCAACGACATCGCCTTCTCGCTGCTCAACTCCCGTTCGACATTCGAGCACCGCGCGGTGGTCATCGGGGCCGACAACGAGCAGTTGCTGGCCGGTGTCCAGGCGGTGGCCGCCGGCGCGCCGGGCACGGTCAGCGGTGTCGCGGCGGCGGTCGGCCGGACGGTGTTCGTGTTCCCGGGCCAGGGTGCGCAATGGGCCGGCATGGCAGTCGAACTGCTCGACTCCTCGCCGGTGTTCGCGGCGCGGATCGCCGAGTGCGAGGCGGCGCTGGCGCCGTTCGTGGACTGGTCGCTGATCGAGGTCCTGCGCGGCGACGCGGAACTGTTGGAGCGGGTGGACATCGTCCAGCCGGCCTCCTGGGCCGTGATGGTGTCGCTGGCCGAGTTGTGGCGTTCCCACGGCGTCGTTCCCGACGCAGTGGTGGGTCACTCGCAGGGAGAGATCGCCGCTGCCGCGGTGGCCGGCGCGCTGTCGCTGGCCGACGCCGCTCGGGTGGTTGCCTTGCGCAGCCAGGCCATTCGGGACGACTTGGCCGGCCTGGGCGGCATGGTCTCGGTCGGCCTGCCGGCCGACGAGATCGACCTGGGCGAGCGGGTTTGGGTGGCGGCGATCAACAGCGCCACCAGCACGGTCGTCGCGGGTGACCCAGATGCGTTGGACGAGCTGGTGGCCCGCTACGAGGCCGCCGGCGTGCGGGTTCGCCGGGTGCCGGTGGACTACGCCTCGCACACCGTGCACGTGGAGCGGATCCAGGCCCGACTCCGGGTCGACCTGGCCCCGATCACGCCGCAGGCGTCCCAGATCCCGTTCTTCTCCACGGTGACGGCCGACTGGGCCGACACCCGGCAGCTGGACGCCGGCTACTGGTACACCAACCTCCGGCAGACCGTTCGCTTCAACGACGCGGTGAACGCCTTGGTGGAGCAGGGTTTCGGCGTTTTTGTCGAGTCCAGCGCCCACCCGGTGCTGGCCCCGGTGATCGACCACGAGGGCGTGGTCACCGTCGGATCGCTGCGCCGCAACGAAGGCAGCCTCGCCCGGTTCCTGACCTCGGTCGGCGAGCTGTGGGTGCGCGGCGGGTCGGTCGAGTGGCCGGTGACCGGCCGCCTGACCGAGCTGCCGACGTACGCCTTCCAGCACCAGCGTTACTGGCTGGAGCTGAGCGGCGGCCGGCTGGCCCAGCGCGAGGAGCCGGCGGCCGACGGCTTCTGGGAGCACGTCGACCAGGACGACCTGGACACGCTCGTCGATGTCCTGGACGTCCGGGGCACCAGCCAGGAGGCCAGCCTGACCGAACTGCTGCCGGTGCTGTCCTCGTGGCGTCGTCGGCGGCAGGCCGACGCGGAGACCGATGCGCTGCGCTACCACGTGAAGTGGCAGCCGGCCGGCGGCTCCTGGTCGGGACGGCTGTCCGGCGCCTGGGTTCTGGTGACCTCGGAGGGCGAGCAGAGCCAGCACGCCGTGGCCGCCGCCATGACCGAGCGCGGGGCCGAAGTCGTCACGCTGACGGTGGATCTCGACGCTGCCGACCGGGCCGCGTTGGCCGACAAGCTCCGCGCCATCGCGGTTCCGGTCAACGGGCTGGTGTCGCTGCTGCCGCTGGACGAGCGCGTGCTGACTGGCCACGAGGCCGTGCCGAGCGGCTACGCCGCCTCGATCGCGTTGGTGCAGGCCATGGGAGACGTGGACCTGGACGCCCCGCTGTGGTGCGTGACCCGCGGCGCGGTGTCGACCGGGGCCGCCGACCAGCTCGCGAACCCCTCGCAGGCGCTGGTCTGGGGCGCCGGCCGGATCGTCGGTCTGGAGCACCCGAGCCGCTGGGGCGGACTGATCGACCTGCCGGCCGAGCTGGACGAGCGGGCCGTGCAGCGGTTCTGCGGCGTGCTGGCCGGCACCGACGGCGAGGACCAGGTGGCCATCCGCAGCCAGGGCGTGTACGTGCGTCGGCTCGTGCGGGCCCCGCTGACCGGTGCGGCCAAGCGGAACTGGCGGCCGGAGGGCACCGTCCTGATCACCGGCGGCACCGGCGTGCTGGGCGCGCACGTGGCCCGGTGGCTGGCGGTCAACGGCGCGGAGCACCTGCTGCTGGTCAGCCGGCGTGGCCCGCAGGCCCCGGGCGCGCCCGAGCTGGAGGCCGAGCTGGCCGAACTCGGCGCGAAGACGACGATCGTGGCCTGTGACATCACCGACCGGGAAGCCTTGCGCGGCCTGGTCGAGGACCACCCGGTGACCGCGGTGGTGCACACGGCGGCGGCGCTGGACGACTGCACCGTCGACCGCATCACGCCCGAGCGGATCGACTACGCGCTGCGGGCCAAGATGGGCGCGGCGTGGCACCTGCACGAGCTGACCAAGGACCGCGACCTCTCCGCGTTCGTGCTGTTCTCCTCCTTCTCCGGCACCTTCGGGGCGACCGGACAGGGCAACTACGCGCCCGGCAACGCCTACCTCGACGCGCTGGCCCAGCACCGCCGGGGCCTCGGCCTGCCGGGCACCTCGGTGGCGTGGGGCCCGTGGGCCGACGGCGGCATGGCCGACGAGGACGCGGTCAAGGAGATGCTGCGCCGCCACGGTGTTCCCGAGGTGCCGTCCGACCGTGCCATCACCATCCTCCAGCAGGCCGTCGACCACGAGGAGACCTTCCTGCTGGCCGCGGACATCGACTGGAAGCGGTTCAAGGTCGCCTACACCGCGACCCGGCCCAGCCCGTTCCTGGAGCACCTGGTCGACGCGCGGGCCGTGACGGCGGCCGTCGAGCAGCAGGCGGCGGCCGGCTCGATCGTGGACCGGCTGGCCGAGGCCTCCGACGCCGACCGCGAGCGGGCGCTGCTGGAACTGGTCCGCTCGCACGTGGCGGCCGTGCTCGGCCACGCGTCGCCGGACGAGGTCGAAAGCGCCCGGGCCTTCAAGGAACTGGGCTTCGACTCGGTGACCTCGGTCGAGCTGCGCAACGGCATCAACGGGGCGACCGGGCTGAAGCTGCCGGCCACCCTGGTGTTCGACCACCCCAACTCGCTGGCGCTGGCCCGGCACCTGAAGGAGTCGCTGTTCACCGGGGCCGCGCCCAAGCAGTTCGACCTGGACCGGCTGGAATCCCTGTTCTCCGAACTGTCCACAGAGGACATCGAGGAGAGCAGGCTGGTGGTCCGGCTGCGGGCGCTGGCCGACAAGCTCGGCGCACGGGCGGCGGAGACCGCGGCCCCGGCCGCCACCGTCACCGAGCAGCTCCAGGACGCGACCTCCGACGAGGTCTTGGCCTTCATCGACCAGGAGCTGGGGCTGGCCTGACCCGGCCCACCCCGCCGACGAGCACACCCGAGTAGAAGAGGCCGAGGAAATGGCGGATCAAGACAAGCTCCTGGACTACCTCAAGCGGGTTACCGCGGAGCTGCACGAGAGCAAGCGGCGGCTGCACGAGCTGGAGGCCGGCGTCCCGGAGCCGATCGCGATCGTCGCCATGAGCTGCCGTTTCCCCGGCGGCGCGGACACTCCCGAGGACCTGTGGCGGCTGCTGGCCGACGAGTCCGACGTGGCCGGGCCGTTCCCGACCGACCGGGGCTGGGACCTGGGCGCGCTGTACGACGAGAACCCGGACGCGCCCGGCACGACCTACTCGACCGAGGGCTACAGCCTGGACGGCGCCGGCGACTTCGACCCGGCCTTCTTCGGCATCTCGCCGCGCGAGGCCATCGCCATGGACCCGCAGCAGCGGCTGCTGCTGGAGACCTCGTGGGAAGCCTTCGAGCGGGCCGGCATCGACCCGGTGTCGCTGCGGGGCGACCGGGTCGGCGTGTTCGCCGGCACCAACGGCCAGGACTACTCGGGGCTGCTGGCCTACGCCAAGGACACCGACACCTTCCTGGGCACCAGCAACTCGGCCGCGGTGATCTCCGGCCGGATCTCCTACGTGCTGGGGCTGGAGGGGCCGGCCGTCACCGTCGACACGGCGTGCTCGGCGTCCCTGGTGACCCTGCACCTGGCCGCGCAGGCGCTGCGGGCCGGGGAGTGCAAGCTCGCGCTGGCCGGCGGGGCGACGGTGATCGGCACGCCGGCGATCTTCGTCGGGTTCAGCCGGCAGCGCGGCCTGGCCTGGAACGGGCGGTCCAAGGCGTTCTCCGACGACGCCGACGGCATCGGCCTGTCCGAGGGCTGCGGCATGCTGCTGCTGGAGAAGCTGTCCGACGCCCAGCGCAACGGCCACCCGGTGCTGGCGGTGCTGCGCGGTTCGGCGATCAACCAGGACGGCGCGTCCAACGGCCTGACCGCGCCAAGCGGCCCGTCGCAGCAGCGGGTGATCCGGCAGGCGCTGGCCGCCGCCGGCCTCTCGACGTCCGATGTGGACGTGGTCGAGGCGCACGGCACCGGCACCGCGCTGGGCGACCCGATCGAGGCCCAGGCGCTGCTGGCGACCTACGGGCAGGACCGGGAAACCCCGCTGTGGCTGGGATCCGTCAAGTCCAACATGGGTCACACGCAGGCGGCCGCCGGTGTCGCCGGCGTGATGAAGATGGTGTTGGCGCTGCGGAACGGGGTGCTGCCCAAGACCCTGCACGTCACCGAGCCGTCGTCCCATGTGGACTGGAGCGCCGGCAAGGTCTCGTTGCTCACGGAGTCCGTGCCGTGGCCGGCGGGGGACCGTCCCCGCCGGGCCGGTGTGTCGTCGTTCGGCGTGAGCGGCACCAACGCGCACGCGATCATCGAGGAGGCGCCCGCCGCCCCGGCTTCGCCCGTCACCGAGTCGAACGTCGCCGTGCCGTGGGTGTTGTCGGCGACGTCCGAAGCCGCGCTGCGGGCCCAAGCCGGGCGACTGGTGTCCCATGTGGACGGTATGAACCCGGTCGACGTCGGCTGGTCCCTGTTGACCACGCGGTCGGTGTTCCATCACCGCGCCGTGGTGCTGGGCGAGGACCCGCTCGCCGGGGCTCGGGCGCTCGCGTCGGGCACGGCCAATGCCGACGTGATCACCGGGACGGCGGTCGCCGGCCTGACCGCATTCTTGTTCTCCGGTCAGGGTTCGCAGCGGGTCGGCATGGGTCGCGAGCTGTACGCGGCCTACCCGGCGTTCGCCGAGGCGTTGGACGCGGGGCTGGCCCACCTGGACGCCGATCTCCGTGACGTGATGTTCACCGGCAGCGCCGACCTGAACCAGACCGCTTATACGCAGCCGGCCTTGTTCGCCATCGAGGTGGCACTGTTCCGTCTGCTGGAGTCGTGGGGCGTCAAGCCCGATTTCGTGGTCGGCCACTCGATCGGCGAACTGGCCGCGGCGCACGTCGCCGGCGCACTGTCCCTTGAGGACGCTTGCCGTCTGGTCGCCGCTCGCGGTCGGTTGATGCAGGCGCTGCCCGAAGGCGGCGCGATGATCGCGATCCAGGCCACCGAGGCCGAGGTTCTGCCGTACCTGTCGGACAAGGTCTCGATCGCCGCGATCAACGGGCCGAACTCCGTGGTGGTGTCGGGTGACGAGGAGGCCGCCCTCGCGGTGGCCGCGAGGTTCGAGAAGACCAAGCGGCTCAAGGTTTCCCACGCGTTCCACTCGCCGCTGATGGCCCCGATGCTGGACGAGTTCCGCAAGGTCGCGGCGAGCATCACCTACCAGCGGCCGGAAATCGCGGTCGTGTCCAACCTGTCCGGCGACCTGGTGTCGGCGTTCGACGCCGAGTACTGGGTGCGGCACGTACGCGAGGCTGTGCGCTTCCATGACGGCGTCGAGAGCCTGCGCCGTAGTGGTGTGACGCGGTTCGTGGAGGTCGGGCCGGACGGCGTGCTGGCGGCCATGGTCGACGGCGCGGTGGCGGTGCTGCGCCGCGAGCGGGACGAGGTGCGCACCCTGACCTCGGCCCTGGCCACTTTGTACGTCCAGGGCGGGCCCGTGGACTGGCGTCAGGTGCACGCCGGCTCCGGCGGCCGTCGGGTCGACCTGCCGACTTATGCCTTCCAGCACAACCGTTACTGGGTCGAGCTGACCGAGGTCGCCACCGATTTGCGCGCGGCCGGCCTGACCGCCGCCGACCACCCGCTGCTGGCGGCGATGACCGTGGTCGCCGACTCCGGCGGCTACGTCTTCTCCGGCCGCCTCTCGACACGGACCCAGCCGTGGCTGGCCGACCATGTGGTGCTGGGCAACGCGATCCTGCCCGGCGCGGCGTTCGTGGAGCTGGCCGTGCGGGCCGGCGACCAGGTCGGCTGCGGCCGGGTCGACGAGCTGGTGCTGGCCGCGCCGCTCGTGCTGCCCGAGCAGGACGGCGTCCAGCTCCAGGTGATCGTGGGCGCGGCCGACGAGCACGGCGTCCGGCCGGTCAGCGTGCACTCCCGGCCCGAGGACGGCCAGGACTGGACCCTGCACGCGACCGGTGGCGTGCGCGCCGCCGACGGCGTCGAGGGCGACCGGCTGGAGCAGTGGCCGCCGGCCGGGGCCGTGGAAGCCGACATCACCGCCGTCTACCAGACGTTCACTGCCGCCGGCATCGACCACGGCCCGGCATTCCGGGGCCTGACCCGGGCGTGGCGGCTGGGCGAGGAGGTCTTCGCTGACCTCGCCCTGCCCGACGGCGTCGCCCGGGACGCGCAGCGGTTCGGCATCCACCCGGTGCTGCTCGACTCCGGCCTCCAGGCGCTGGGACTGGGCGTCGGCGTGGGCAAGCAGGACACCGCGCTGCCGTTCCTGTGGAGCGGCGTCACCCTGCACGCCACCGGCGCGGCGGCCGCGCGGGCCCGGCTCACGCCGGCCGGCGACGGCGTGGCCATCACCTTCGCCGACCTCGACGGCCAGCCGCTGCTCACGGTGGAATCCTTGGAGCTCAAGGAAGTCACCGGCGTGCGTGACACCAGCGCCGACCCGCTGCACGGCATGGACTGGGTCCCGCTGACCGCGCCGACGCCGGCCAGCACCCCGCGCTGGGCCGTGCTCGACGGCTCCGAGGAGACCGACCTGGGCCTGTCGGCCGGCGCGGTCTGGACGGCCCTGGACATCGAAGGCCTGATGGTCTCGGTGGCCGGCGGCATCACCCGTCCCGATTACGTTGTGCTGCCGTGCGTCGGCAGCGACCTCCGAGCCGCCATCGATCGGACGCTCACGCACGTGCGGGCCTGGCTGGCCGACGACCGCGTGACCGATCAGCAACTGGCGATCGTCACCCGCGGCGCGCTGGCCGCCACCGCCGACAGCGACGTCACCGATCTCGCGAATTCCGCGCTGTGGGGCCTGATTCGCTCCGCGCAGGCGGAGAACCCCGGCCGGTTCATCCTGGTCGACGTCGACGGCACGGAGTCCTCGCGGGCCGCGCTGCCGGCGGCGCTGGCCTCCGGCCAGAGCCAGTTGGCGCTGCGGGACGGCGTGATCCACGTGCCCAGGCTGGCGCGGATCCAGCCGGCTTCCGTGGACCAGGTCGACCTGAGCGGCCCCGGGGCCGTGCTGCTGACCGGCGGGACCGGCACGCTCGGCAAGATCTTCGCCCGGCACCTGGCCGCCGAATACTCCGCCCGTGAGCTGATTCTGTTGAGCCGCAAGGGAATGGACGCCCCCGGCGCACCCGAGCTGGTGGCCGAACTGGCCGAACTCGGGGCCACGGCCCGAATCGTCTCCTGCGACGCCGCCGACCGCGACGCGCTCGCCGCCGTGCTGGCCGGCCAGCGGCTGACCGGCGTGGTGCACCTGGCCGGCGTGATCGCCGACGGCGTGATCGAGTCGCTCACCCCGGACAGCGTCGCGCAAGTGCTGCGGCCCAAGGCCGACGCCGCCTGGCACCTGCACGAGCTGACCCAGGGCCAGGATCTGCGGATGTTCGCGGTGTTCTCCTCGGTCTCCGGCGCGATCGGCGCCGCCGGGCAGGGAAACTACGCCGCTGCCAACACCTTCCTGGACGCCCTGATGGCTCGGCGTCGCGCCGCCGGCCTCCCCGGTGTCTCGCTCGCGTGGGGCCTGTGGGGCGAGGGCAGCGAGCTGACCGGCGGGTTGCAGGATCGCATCGCCCGCGGCGGCTTGCTCCCGATGTCCACTGTGGAGGGAACGCGGCTGTTCGACGCCGCGCTGCGGGCCGACCGCTCGCTGGTCGTCCCGGCCGCGCTGGACCTGAAGGCCGTCCGCGAGCAGGGCACGACCTTGGCCAAGCTGCTCGGGCTGTCCGCCCCGGTCACTCGCCGCAGCGCCGCCACCGGCACGGACAGCGGCGGCCTGCTCCGCGAGCTGGCCGGCAAGTCGACGGCCGAGCGCGAGGACACGCTGCTCACCCTGGTCCGCTCCTGCGCCGCCGCCGTGCTGTGGCACGACGGGCCGGAATCCATCGACCCCAACCAGGGGCTGGGCGAGCTGGGCCTGGACTCCCTGACCGCGCTCCAGCTGCGCAACGCCCTCAACGCCTCGACCGGCCTGCGCCTGCCGGCGTCCATCGTGTTCGACCACCCGCTGCCCGTCGACCTGGCCCGGCACCTGCTCGACAAGCTCGCCGACTCCCTCGACGGCGCCCCGACTCCCACCGCCCAGCCCGCCGCCGCCGCGATCCCCGGGCAGACGCTCGGCGACCTGTACTGGTCCGGCAGCCGCAACGGCAAGGAGAACGAGGCGTTCGCCGTGGTCTACGCCGCCGCGCAGCTCCGCGACACCTTCGACACGGTGTCCGGGGCGACCCGGGCCCCGCAGCCGATCAAGCTGGCCCGTGGCGGCGGGCTCAAGCTGCTGGCGTACTCGTCCTATGCCCTGCTCGGCGGCGTGCACCAGTACATCCGCCTTGGCCACGAGTTCAACGGCTCACACGACCTGCTCGCCTTCCCCAACCCCGGTTTCATGGACGACGAGGCCCTGCCCGCCTCGTTCGACCTCGCCGCCCAGGTCCTGGCCGAGGCCACCCTCCCGCACGTGACCGACGAGCCCTTCGCGGTCCTCGGCCACTCCGCCGGCGGCATGATGGCCCACACCGTCGCCAGCCACCTCGAAGCCGCCGGCGTCCACCCCGCCGCCGTCCTCGTGATCGACAGCTTCGCCCCCGGCGACAAGGCCTGGAACGCCACCGCCCAGGGCGACACCCTGCGCGAGGCGCTGGCCATGGGCGACCAGTTCTCGGGCTACATGGACTTCACCAAACTGACCGCGATGGCCTGGTACATGCGGGAAAGCGAGACCTGGACCCCGCCGGAGGTCAAGGCCCCGGTGCTGTTCCTGCACGCCACCGACGAAATGGGCGAAGGCCGCCCCCGCGCCGTGCAACCCACCTGGCGCACCGACCACGTCGCCCTACCCGCCCCCGGCGACCACTTCACCCTGATCAGCGGCCGCGAGAAGTCCACCGTCCGCATCCTGACCGACTGGCTCCGCGACACCGTCTGACCCCTCGCCAGCCGCGCCCGCTCCCCGGAGCGGGCGCGGCCCACGTCTTCCGGAAGGACCCCTACCCGAGATCGGCGATCTGCCGGCGCAGGCGGTCGCTGTCCGCGTCACGTCCCTGGGCCCGGCACAGGATCTCCGCCTCCCGCCACGCGGTTCGCGCCTGGTCGGGCTGGCCGATCTCGGCGTGCAGGGCGCCGATGTGCTCGAGTGTGTCCGCGACCTGGTAGTCGTTGCCCAGCGTGCGGAACAGGCCCAGCGCCTGCTCGTAGTTGGCGAGCGCGTCCGCGTGGCGCCCGGTCATGGCGTCGATGTAGCCGAGGCTGTCCAGGGCGGCGGCGAGGCCGTCGCGGTTGTCCTGGCTGCGGTACAGGGGCAGCGAGGCCAGGCACTGCTCGCGGGCGAACTCGTGCTCGCCGACGTGCGCGGCTTGCCACGCGACCAGGTTGAGGGCCTCCGCCACGCCCGGTCCGAAGTCGACGGCCCGATAGAGGTCCAGGGCGCGTTTGGCGTGCTCCAGCGCCTCGCGGCGACCGTCAGGCTCCCGTGCGCGAGCCATGGACAGGAATCGGTGGGTCTGCGCCTGCTCGAAGGGATTCCCGCTGTCCTCGGCGAGGGCGAGCGCCTGGTGAAGGTGGGTGAGCGCGGCATCGTGCTCGCCGAGACGGAGGAACGCGTCACCCAGCCGCCGCGTGGCCGTGATGACCGTGGCTACGTCCTCCAGGCGCCGCGCGGCGGTGAGCCCGGCCCGGCAGCTCGCGAGCTCGTCGCCGTGTCGGCCGCGCCTGATGTGGTACGTGTTCAGTATTCGGGTCAGCAGCCACACCACCCGGTGCCAGCCGTGATCAGCCGCGACCTGCTGGGTCGCCATGAGGCAGGCGTGTTCGGCGTCGAACCAGGCCATGGCCTCCGCGTTGTCCCGCACGGCCTGCGGCACGCATCCCTCGACCGGCGGGTCGAGGTCCAGCGGAAGCGCGTGGGGGGTGAGGATCCGGTTCGCGGCGTAGGCGGTGTGCAGGTAGAAATCGGTCACCCGGCGCAGCGCCGACCGCCGGACATCGTCGTCCGACACGGAGTCGCGGGCGTACAGCCGTACGAGATCGTGCATCCGGTACCGGTCGGCGGCAGTGCGTTCGACCAGGGACGCCTGCGCGAGCGCGGCCAACCGAACACCGGTGTCACGGTGCGGCCCTCCGGTGAGGGAGGCGGCCGCGGCCAGGCCGATGTCCGGGCCCGGCGCGAGTCCGAGCAACGCGAAGACGGCGGCCTGCTCGCTCGGGAGGGCACGTGCCGACCAGGACAACACGGCGGGCAGACTGGCCTCCGGGTCCTCGTCCCGGAGCACAGTCAGACGCTGGCCTTCGTCGCGCAGTTGCGCGGCCAGCGCCGACAAGGGCTCACCGGACGCCAGCTGCGCCCGGGCACAGACGATGCCGAGGGCCAGCGGCATGCCGGCGCACGCCTGGAGCAGATCCACGACCGCCTCGGGTTCCGCCGCCACCCGATCCGCTCCCAGCCGCGTGGTGACCAGTTCACGCGCCTCCCGCTCGGCGAGGACGTCGACCACGAGATGCCGTGCGCCGTGCCGGACGACCAGCCCGGTCAACTGGCGACGGCTGGTGACGACCACCGCGGACGCGGAGGCGCCGGGAAGCAGCGGAGTCACCTCGGCGGCGTCCTCGGCGTTGTCCAGGACGATCAACATCCGCCGGTCGGCGAGCAGGTCACGCAGCATCGCGGTCCGTCCGGTCAGATCAGGGGGGATCCGGCCGGCGGCGACACCGAGCGCCGCCAGGAACTCCCGCGCCACGGCGGCGACGGCCACCGGCTCACCACCGGGCGAGAATCCCCGCAGGTCGACGAACAGCTGTCCGTCCGGGAACCGGTCGAGCTGGTGGTGCGCCCAGTGCAGCGCCAGCCAGGTCTTGCCCATGCCGCCGGCGCCGGCGAGCGCGAAGATCACCGGCGCGCGGCCGGCGGCGATCGCGGCCTCCAGCGCCGAGGTGAGGGTGGCGAGCTCATCGGCCCGTCCGATGAAGTCCGCCGGGGCGGGCGGCAGCTGCCGCGGCGCCGGGAGGCGTTGCGCGCTCGGCGCCGACGGACGGTCCAGGTCCGGCGCGGTGGTCAGGATCCGCTGGTACAGGTCCTGTAGTTCGGGACCGGGGTCGGTGCCCAGCTCGTCGGCCAGGCCGGCCCGAACGACGTGGTAGTGCCGCACCGCCTCGGCCTGCCGGCCGCCGCGGTAGAGGGCGAGCATCAGCTGCCCGGCGGCTCGCTCGTCCAGTGGCCGATCCCCGGTCCGCAGGGTCAGCGTCGGCACGAGTCGCTCGTGCCGGCCGCAGCGCAGCGCCACGTCGGTCCACTCGTTCTCGACGGCTTCCCGTTCGACCTCCAGCGCCGCCCGGGCCGACGCCAGCCATTCCGTGTCCAGATCGGCGAAAGCGGGGCCACGCCACAGGTTCCGCGCCTCGTCGAGCAGCGCGAGGGTTTGCTCGTCGTTGTCGGCCCTGCGCGCGCGGGCCACCAACGCGTGGAAGCGATGCGCATCGATGAGCGACTCGTCCACGGCCAGCAGGTAGCCACCCGATCGACGCTCGATCCGGACCTCCGTCGCCGGCATCAGCGCGCTGCGCAGGCGGGAGACGTAGCTGTAGACGGCATCCCGGCGCGGTCGGCGGTCCCGCCACGCCCGCTCCAGCAACTGGTCGGCGGTCACCAGCCGGTTCGCCTCCATCAGCAACACCGCCAGCACACACCGCTGCCGGGCATGGCCCAGCTCGATCCGTCCCGCCCCGGTCACCGCCTCCACGGCCCCCAACACCCGGAACTCGACCGCCACCGTGCATCCCCCCACTGGTCGACCGCCTACCGGGGTAACAGATCCGACCAGCCGATTCAAGGTTTTCTCCAGGTTCGCCGACAGCCCCGGCGCGCACGGTGACCAAGGCAACCGACAACCACGACGAGAGGGGAAGACCATGCGGATCACCGCGAGAATCCTCGCCGGCGCCGGATCGGCGGTGCTGGCCCTGGCCTGCGCCGCGGCCGTCGCCGCGCCCGCGAACGCCTCGCCGAACTCACTGACGCTCAAGGTCGACAACGTGCAGCTCGGACACGGCGGTGACACCACCGGCGCGACCTACATCTACGCCTGCGACGACAGGGCCGACGGTCTTGGCGTGCGGATGCACTACCTGCTCCGCAACGGGGCCGGCGGGACGGTGGGCGACGCGAACGGCTCCGCCGCGGGCTGCGGTGGACGCACCGTCACCAGCGCCTCGAACCCAGCGGTGGAGATGGAGCTCTGCGCCGGCGTCAACAGCGCGGACACGTACTGCACGGGCTGGTGGCCGGCCTAGTCGGCGGCCGGTGCTGAGACAGCGAGGGATGAGATGGACATCAGGAAAGCGATCACCGTGGCCGTGATCGCGGTGAGCTGCGTCGGCGGCGGCGCCACGGCGGGTGTCGCCGACGCGGCGCCGACGTCGGTGCCGGAGTATTGCAGCGCCAACCCGTACAACAGCGCGAACGGCTTCATCCTCCCGGGGAAGGTGGTGCGGGGACCGCAGGCTGTCGCGGCCGGACGGACCGTCGCGCTGTATCGGGCGCAGAGCACGGTGAACGGCGGCTTCTACGACTGGGCCGAGATCCACGGCGCCGGCGCGGGGTCGGACCGGGTGTGGATGGACGTCAGCTCGGACGGCGGCAAGCACTGGGACCAGTGCGGACCGTTCAACCGCAGCAGTCGCTACTACACGCCGGCCACGCGGGAGAGCTCCAACTCGAGTGTCGAGTTCCGGGCCTGCGGCGACGTGCTGGTCAACGGCAGCCGCGTGCACGCGTGCACCACCTGGTTCTGAGTGCTCGGCCGACGGAAAAGGCGGCGTAGTCGGGGTGGGGACCGACTACGCCGCCCGGGGGTTCCGGTCACGACGTCAGCGGCGGGCCGGGTGGTGGTAGAAGCCGGCGCCGGCCTTGCGGCCGAGGCGGCCGAGGCGGGTGAGCTCGGTGAGCATGAGGGTGGGCTTGACGTCGGGGTCGTGGTTGACCTCGTGCAGGCGGCGCTGGATGGCCTCGCCGACGTCGAGGCCGATGGCGTCCATGAGGGCGAAGGGGCCGAGGGGGTAGCCGAGGCCGCTCTCGACCGCGGCGTCGATGTCCTCGATGGCGGCGGCGCCGGCCTCGACGAGCAGGACGGCGTCGTTGAGGTAGGGGAAGAGCAGGTAGTTGACGATGAAGCCGGCGCGGTCGGAGCAGTCGACGGGGGTCTTGCCGAGCGAGCGGGCCAGGGCGTGGGCGGTGGCGACGACGTCGTCGGCGGTGAACTTGGTGCGGCAGACCTCGACCAGCGCCATGGCGGGCGCGGGGTTGAAGAAGTGCATGCCGAGCACGTCGTGGCGACGGGAGGTGGCCTCGGCGCAGTCGCCGACCGACAGGCTGGAGGTGGTGGTGGTGAGAATGGCCCCGGGGCGGCAGACGCGGTCGAGGCGGCCGAAGATCTCGGCCTTGACGTCGTCGTCCTCGGCGACGGCCTCCATCACCAGGTCCCGGTCGCCGAGGTCGGCGAAGGTCGATGACGGGTGCAGCCGGGCCAGGGCGGCGCGGCGCTCGTCGGGGCTGACCTGCCCGCGGCGCACGGCCCGGACCAGGGCGGCGTCGATGGCCTCGACGGCGGCCTCGGCCTTGTTCTGGTTGCGGGCCAACAGGATCGTGTCGAAGCCGCCCAGCGCGGTGACCTGCGCGATGCCGCGGGCCATGGTGCCGGAGCCGACGATGCCGATCGTGGCGACCGGGCGCGGCGCGGCCTCGTCGGCGCGGCCGGCGGTGGCCGGCGGGACGACGGCGCCGGCGGGTTGGTAGTCGTAGATTCCCTTGCCGGCCTTGCGACCCAGCTCCTGGCGGGCGACCATCGCGGTCAGCAGCGGGGCGGGCGCGTGGGCGGCGCGGCCGCTGCGGCGGTGCAGGTCCTCCAGCCCGGCGACGACCACGTCCAGGCCGATCCGGTCCAGCAGCTCCAACGGCCCGGCGGGCAGGCCGCAGCCCAGCCGCATGGCGGTGTCGATGTCCTCACGGGTGGCGTAGCCGGCCTCGTACAGCGCGGCCGACCGGTTGAGGTAGCCGAGCAGCAGGTCCCAGGCCAGCGGTCGAGCGGGGCCGAAAGCCTTCTCCACCAAAGGAAGTCGGCCCAGCAGCGCCCGTAGCGCGCCGACGGATTCGGGGTCGGACATGGTGGTCGCGACGACCTCGAAGCCGGTGCCGGCCACCGGCGGGAGCAGCAGGCGCAGGCCGACCAGCTTGGTCGGGTGGCCGGAGGCGGTGGCCAGCGCCGGCAACGACAGCGACGCGGTGGTGGAGACCAGGACCGTCTCGGGGGAGCAGGTCGCGGCCACCGCGCGCAGCACGGCGCTCTTGACCTCGGGGTCCTCGGTCACGGCCTCGATGACCAGATTCGCCTCCGCCAGCGCGGAGATCTCGCCCGCGACCGGGATCCCCCGGGCCGCAGCCCGGGCGGTGGCGACCGGGTCGCAGTCCACGGCGACGACCGGGATCCCCGCCCCCGTGAGCAGTTCGGCGCAGGCCAGCCCGAGCGAGCCGAGTCCGACGACGCCGACAGCGGTGTTCTGTTCAGTCACAGCAGATGTCCTTCCCGGTCAGATGCGGAACCTGGTCAGCTGGGGCAGGTGGCGTTCCCGGGTCTCGTGGTCGGTCACGCCCAGGTCGGCCTGGGGGGCGAGGCAGAGCACGCCGACCTTGCCGTCGTGCCGGTTGGCGTGCACCTCGCCGACGGCCTCGCCGATGTCGTCGAGTCCGTACACAGTGGACAGTGTGGGGTGCACCATGCCCTTGGCGATCAGGCGGTTGGCCTCCCAGGCCTCGCGGTAGTTGGCGAAGTGGGTGCCGACGATGCGCTTGAGCCGCATCCACAGGTGCCGGTTGTCGTAGACGTGCTCGTAGCCCGAGGTCGAGGCGCAGGTGACGATGGTGCCGCCGCGACGGGCCACGTACACGCTGGCGCCGAAGGTCTCCCGGCCCGGGTGCTCGAACACGATGTCGGGGTCCTCGCCGCCGGTCAGCTCGCGGACCAGGCCGCCGAACCGCTTCCACTCCCGCTGGTTCTGGGTGTGCTCGTCGGACCAGAACCGCAGGCCCTCGGCCGAGCGGTCGATCACCAGCTCCGCGCCCATGGACCGGACCAGCTCGGCCTTGCGCGGGCTGGACACCACGCACACCGGGATGCCACCGCCGTTGAGCACGAGCTGGGTGGCGTACGAGCCGAGGCCGCCGGCCGCGCCCCAGATCAGCACCACGTCGCCCTGCTTCATGTGCGCGCCGTTGGCCGAGACCAGCTGCCGGTAGGCGGTGGAGTGGACCAGCCCGGAGGCGGCGGCCTCCTCCCACGTCAGGTGGGCCGGCTTGGGCATCAGCTGGTTGGCCTTGACCAGGGCCAGCTCGCCCAGGCCGCCGTAGTTGGTCTCGAAGCCCCAGATCCGCTGCTCGGGGTCGAGCATGGAGTCGTCGTGCCCGTCGGGATGGGTCAGCTCGACGTTGAGGCAGTGCGCGACGACGCGGTCGCCGGGCTTGACCGAGCGGACCGCGCCGCCGGTGCGCAGCACCACGCCGGACAGGTCGGAGCCGACCACGTGGAACGGCTTGTCGTGCTGCTCCGCGCCCGGCACGGACCGGGCGTAGCGCTGGAGGAAGCCGAAGGTCGGCAGCGGCTCGAAGATCGAGGTCCACACGGTGTTGTAGTTGATGCTGCTGGCCATCACGGCCACCAGCACCTCGTCCGGGCCGATCTCGGGGGTGGGCACGTCGTGGATGTGCAGGGCCTTGGCCGGGTCCTTGTCCCGGGTGGCCATGCCGGCGAACATCTCGGACTCCTCGGCCAGCACGACCGCGCCGCGGTAGTTGTCCGGCACCGGCAGGGAGTTGAACTCCTGGGGTGGGGTGTCCTCGGCGAGGACGGCGTCGACTATGTGTTTCACTGCGCTCCCTAGCCGGACCTGTCACCGGCGCTCGGCTTTGCCAGTACTGGACGGAACGTGCGCGGGCGCCGGTCGGTCCGGCGCCCGCGCCCCTGGCCGTGATCAGTTCACGCCCAGCTCCCGGTCGATCAGGTCGAAGATCTCGTCGTCGCTGGCGCTGTCCATGTCCAGCCCGAACTCCTCGTCCTCGCTCTCCTCCGGGCCCCACTTGGCCATCAGCTCGCGCAGCCGGGTCTGCACCCGGGTGCGCAGCTCGGCGTCGGAGGCGGTGTTGATCAGCATTTCCTCCAGCCGGTCCAGCTCGTCGAGCGGATCAGTCGCGGCCACCGGCGGCAGCAGCAGCTCCAGCACGTGCGCGGCCAGGCTCTGCGGCGTCGGGTGGTCGAACACCACGGTCGCCGGCAGCGAGCAGCCGGTCAGCGCGTTGAGCCGGTTGCGCAGCTCAACGCTGGTCAGCGAGTCGAAACCCAGTTCCTTGAACGGCTTCTCGACGCGCAGCGACTCGGCCCGCTGGCCGATGACCAGCGCGGTCAGGTCCCGGACCTCGCCGGTCAGCACCCGCAGCCGCTCGTCGGCCGGCAGCGACGTCAAGCGCCGCACCAGCTCCCGCTCGCCGCCGGCGGTCTCGGCGTTGACCTCCACCGGGGCCGGCGTGGCCTCGGGGATGTCGGCGAGCAGCGGGCGCGGGCCGGCCAGGTTCATGACCGCGCCGAAGGCATCCCACTCGATCTTGGCCACGACCAGTTGCGTGGCGTCGGCGTCCAGTGCCCGCTGGAGGCCGGCGACCGCCAGCTCGGGGGCCATCAGCGTGACGCCGCGCTTGCGGTAGTGCTCGGCGGCGTCCTCGTGCACCATGCCGCCGCCACCCCACGCGCCCCACGCCACCGAGGTCGCGGTCGCCCCGCGCGCCCGGCGTCGGTGGGCCAGGCCGTCGAGGAAGCCGTTGGCGCTGGCGTATGCCGCCACGCCGGAGCTGCCCCAGGTCGAGGCCCCGGACGAGAACAGCACGAACGCGTCCAGGTCGCCGAGCAGCTCGTCGAGGTTGGTGGCGCCGACCCGCTTGGCCCGCCCGATCTCGGCGAACTCGGCGATGGACACCTCCGCGGTCGGCGTCTGCTCCTGCACCAGGCCGGCGGTGTGCATCACGGCCGTCACCGGCTCGCCGAGCGAGTCGAGCAGCTCGACCAGGGCCGCCCGGTCGCTGACGTCGCAGGCGGCGATCGTCACCCGCGCGCCCAGCTCGACCAGCTCGGCCTCCAACTCGGCCGCACCCGGCGCGGCGCTGCCGCTCCGGCTGGTGAGCACCACGTGCTCGGCGCCGTTGGCGGCCAGCCAGCGGGCCACGTGCCCGCCGATCGCGCCGGTGCCGCCGGTGACCAGCACGGTGCCCCGAGGCTGCCACTTCCGGTGCGGGACAGTGGTTTCCGCCGCCCGGACCATCCGGCGGGCGAACCGGCCGCCGGCCCTGATCGCCACCTGGTCCTCGCTGCCGTCGGCCAGCGCCGCGCACAGCTCGCCGGCGATCCGGTCGTCCACCACCGCCGGCACGTCGATGATGCCGCCCCAACGGTCGGGCTCGTCCAGCGACAACACCGCGGCCGCGCCCCAGAGCGAGGCCTGCACCGCGTCGGTGACCAGGTCGCTCGGGTCGATCGACACGGCCCCGCTCGTCACGCACCACAGCGGCGTCCGGGTGCCGGCCTCGGCCAGCGCCGTGATCAGCCGCATGGTGTCGACCACGCCGACCGACAGCTCCGGGTGGTCCGGGTGCGGCCGGGTGTCCAGGCCCAGCAGGGAAAGCACGCCCTCGGCCATCAGGAAGTCCACAGTGGACAACGTGGACGTCATGATCTGCATGCCCTGGGCGCGCAGCCGGTCGAGCAGGGTGGTGACCGCCTCGATCTCCACCTCCGGCACGACCGCGATCCAGTCCCCGTACGGCCGGTTCTGGCTGCCCGACAGCGGCCGCCAGTCGATCCGGTACAGCCAGTCGTCCACAGTGGACTCGGTCCGCTGGTTGCGGTACCAGGACGACAGCGCCGGCAGCACGCCGTTCAGCTCGGCGCTGTCGACCCCGAGCGTGCCGGCCAGCGTGTCGAGGTCGTTGTCCTCCACCGCCGCCCAGAACGAGGCGTCCACGCCGCTGCCGCCGGCCGGGGCCGCCGCGGCGGCCTTGACCGAGTCGGCCAGCCAGAAACGCTCGCGCTGGAACGGATAGGTGGGCAGGTCGACCCGTCGCGCGTTCCGGCCATCGAACACCAGGTCCCAGCGGATCGGCACGCCCCGGGTCCACAGCTCGGCGGCCGAGGTGAAGAACCGCTGGAGGCTGCCCTCGTTGCGGCGCACCGAACCGGAGGTGATCACACCCTCCCGGTCGATCAGCGAGATCAGCACCGGATGGGTGCTGGGTTCGACGAACACCCCGAAGCCCTGCTCCGCCAACGCGGTCACCGCGTCGTGGAAGCGGACCGGCTGGCGCAGGTTGGTGTACCAGTACTCGCCGTCCAGGGCGGCGGTGTCGATCCAGTCCGCCGTCGCCGTGGAGAAGAACGGCACCTGCGGGACCAGCGGTGTGATCGACGCCAGCTCGGCGACGAGCCGGTCGTGGATCGGCTCCACCAGCGGGGTGTGCGATGCGTAGGCCGCCGGCATCCGGCGCACCCGCACCCCGGCCGCCTCGTACCGGGCGACGAATTCGTCGATCGCCTCGGACTGGCCGCCGACCACGGTGCTGGTGGCGCTGTTGACCACCGCGACCCACACACCCTCGCCCAGCTCGATCTCGTCGGCCGGCAGGGCGATCGTGGCCAGGCCGCCGAGAATGTCCATGGCGTCGTTGGTCACCATGGCCCGCACCACGCTCAGCTTGGCCGAGTCCTCAAGGGACAGCGCCCCGGCCACGCAGGCCGCCGCGACTTCGCCCTGCGAGGTGCCGACCACCGCGTCGGGAACCACGCCGATCGAACGCCACAGCTCGGCCATCGACACCATCACGGCCCACAGCAACGGCTGTAGCACGTCGACCCGCTCCAGCAGGGCGGGATCGCCGTGCAGGACCTCGGTCAGCGACCAGTCCACGTGCGGCGCCAACGCCGCCTCGCACTCGGCGATCCGCTGAGCGAACACCGGGGAGGAGTCCAGCAGTTCCACCGCCATGCCGGCCCACTGCGCGCCCTGGCCCGGGAACACGAACACGGTCCGGCCGGAGGCGGAGGTGAAACCCTCGACCACGCCGGGGGCCGGTTCGCCGGAAGCCAAGGCCCGCAACGATTCCTCGTCGAACACCACCGCGCGGTGCTCGAACGCCGACCGCGTGGTCGCCAGCGACCAGCCGACGTCGGTCAGGTCAAGACCGTCCACTCGGGACGCCAGGTTCGCGGCCTGGGCCCGCAGGGCCTGCTCCGACCGGGCCGACAGCACCAGCGGCGTGACGCCCGGAACCGGCTGGGTCTCGGGCTCGTCGACGGCCGGGGCCTGCTCGATGATCACGTGCGCGTTGGTGCCGCTGATGCCGAACGCCGAGACCGCCGCGCGGTGCGGGCGATCGGTCGCCGGCCACGGGATCGTCTCGTTGAGCACCTGGACCCCGCTGCCCTCCCAGTCCACGTGCGGGCTGGGCTGCTCGGCGTACAGGCTCTTGGGCAGCACCCCGTGCCGCAGCGCCATCACCATCTTGATGATGCCGGCCACGCCGGCCGCGGTCTGGGTGTGGCCGATGTTGGTCTTCACCGAGCCGACCCACAGCGGCTCGGTCCGGTCCTGGCCGTAGGTCGCGATCAGGGCCTGGGCCTCGATCGGGTCGCCCAGCTTGGTGCCGGTGCCGTGGGCCTCGACGGCGTCCACATCGGACGGTCGCAGGCCGGCGGCCGACAGCGCCTGCCGGATGACCCGCTGCTGGGCGTTGCCGTTGGGCGCGGTCAGGCCGTTGGACGCGCCGTCGGAGTTCACTGCGGAACCCCGCAGCACCGCCAGCACCGGGTGGCCCAGCTCCCGGGCCCGGGACAGCCGCTCGACCACGACGACGCCGGCGCCCTCGGCCAGGCCGGTGCCGTCGGCGTCCGCGGAGAACGCCTTGCAGCGGCCGTCGGCGGCCAGGCCGCGCTGCCGGCTCACCCCGAAGAACTGCGACGGCGTCGCCATCACCATGGCGCCGCCGGCGACGGCCAGCTCGCACTCGCCGCCACGGATCGCTTGCGCGGCAAGGTGAAGCGAGACCAACGAGGAGGAACACGCGGTGTCGAGCGAGATCGACGGGCCCTCCAGGCCCAGGGCGTAGGAGATCCGGCCCGAGCCCACGCTGGAGGCGTCCCCGGTGAGCAGGTAGCCGTCGTCGACGGCGTTCGCGGCCCGGTTCGGGGCCCCGTAGTGCTGCTCGTTCAGGCCGATGAAGACGCCGGTCCGGCTGCCGCGCAACGACTTCGGGTCGATGCCGGCCCGCTCGAAGGCCTCCCACGAGGTCTCCAGCAGCAGCCGCTGCTGGGGATCCATCGCCAGCGCCTCGCGCGGGGAGATGCCGAAGAACTCGGCGTCGAAATCCGGGCTGTCGTAGAGGAAACCCCCGGCCCGCACGTACGTCGTGCCCTGCCGGGACGGATCGGCGTCGTAGATGGCGGCCAGGTTCCAGCCGCGGTTGGTGGGGAAGCCGGAGATGACGTCGGCCTCGGCCACCACCAGCGACCAGAGGTCCTCGGGGGTCCGCACGCCGCCGGGCAGCCGGCAGCTCATGGACACGATGGCGATCGGGTCCTCGTCGTCGGTGACGACCACCGCGTCCGACGGCCCCTCGACCGTCGAGCCCAGCAGCTGCGTGCGCAGGTAGCCGGCCAGCGCCACCGGCGTCGGGTTGTCGAAGACGATGGTCGCCGGCAGCCGCAGCCCGCTGGCCGCGGTCATCGCGTTGCGCAGGTCGACCGAGGTCAGCGAGTCGAAGCCGAGCTCCTTGAACGCCCGGTCGACCGCGACCGCGGCCAGGTCGGTGTGCCCGAGCACCTTGGCCGTGTGCTCGCGGACGAACTCGACCAGCGTGCGGTCGATCTCGGCCGGGGCCAGGCCGGCGATCCGCCGCCGCAGCGCCGGCTCGTCGCCCGCCTCGGCCGCCTGCTCCTCGGCCGGCGCCGACACGAGCTCGGCCAGCAGCGGCGACGGGCGGGAGGAGGTGAAGGTCGGCACGAACCGGTCCCAGTCCACGTCGGCCACCGCGATCACGGTGTCGTCGTGGTCGAGCGCCTGCTGGAGGCCGGTGATGGCCGGCTCGGGGTCGATCACCGGGATGCCCCGGCGGCGCAGCACGTCCTGGAGCTCCTCGGCGATCATGCCGCCGCCGGCCCACGGACCCCAGGCCACCGAGGTCAGCGGCACGCCACGCTGCCGGCCGTGCCAGGCGAACGCGTCGAGGAAGGCGTTGGACATCGCGTACGCGGCGTGGTCGGCCACGCCCCAGGTGCCCGAGATCGACGAGAACAGCACGAACGCGTCGAGCTCATAACCGGTGAGCAGTTCGTCCAGCAGCAGCGTGCCGGCGACCTTGGTGGCCGCGACCTCGGCGACGGTGGCGGCGGTGAGGTCCTCGACAGTGCCGAGCGGGGCCAGGCCCGCCGCGTGCACCACCGACCGCACCTCGTCGCCGTGCTCGGCCAGTTCGGTCAGCACCCCGGACAGGGAGTCCCGGTCGGTGATGTCGCAGGCGGCGAAGGTGACCCTGGTGCCGAGGGTGTCGAGCTCGGCCGCCAGCTCGGTCATCCCCTCGGCGGCGCCGCCCTTGCGGCTCAGCAGCACGAGGTGCTCGGCGCCGTTGCCGGCCAGCCAACGGGCGATCCGGACGCCCAGCGCACCGGTGCCGCCGGTGATCAGCGTGGTGCCGCGCGGCCGCCACGTGCGGGCCGGGGCCTGTGTGCCGGCGGGGGAGGGAATCAGTCGCCGACCGTGGATTCCGTTGGCCCGGATGGCCACCTGGTCCTCGCCGGCGGTGGACGCCAGCACCGAGCACAGCCGGTCGGCGGCCCGCTTGTCCAGCTGCTCGGGCAGGTCGACCAGACCGCCCCAGCGGGTCGGGTGCTCCAGCGCGATCACGCGGCCCAGGCCCCACAGCAGGGCCTGCGCCGGGTCGGTGATCGGGTCGGACTTGCCGGTCGTCACGGCGCCGCTGGTCGCGACCCACAGCGGGGCCTCGATCCCGGCGTCGCCCAGCGCCTGGGCCAACGCCAGCGTCGCCGTCACGCCGAAGCTCAGCGTCGGGTGCTCGCGGTCGGGCCGCCGGTCGTGGGCCAGCAGGGAGAACACGCCGGAGAAGTGGGTGCCCAGCGCCCGCAGCCGCTCGGCCAGCGCGGCCCGATCGGCGTTGTCCACCACTACGCGGACCACCGAGGCGGTGTCGAACGCGGTGGAGATCTCGCCGGCGGCGTCGGCCGGCACGATGACCAGCCAGGTGCCGTCCAGCCGGCCGGCCGGCAGCGACAACGGCTTCCAGGCGACCGAGTACCGCCAGTTGTCCACAGTGGACTTCTGGTGCCAGCGCTCGCGCCAGGTCGTCAGCGCGGCGGTCAGGGCCCCGGCGTCGATGTCGAGCTCACCGGCGACATCGGCCAGCTCGTCGCGTTCCACCGCCTGCCAGAACCGGTCGTCGGTCGACTCGACCACGGCCGGCGTGCCGGAGTCGAGCCAGAAACGGCTGTGCTGGAAGGCGTAGGTCGGCAGGTCGACTACGCGGCCGGCGACCGGCCAGGTGACGTCGATGCCCCGGGCCCACAGCTCGCCGGCCGAGGTCAGGAACCGCGCGAGGTTGCCTTCGTTGCGGCGCAGCGATCCGACGGTGACCACGTCGTCGTGGTCGATCACCGGCGCGAGCACCGGGTGGGCGCTGGACTCGACGAACACGCCGAATCCCTGGTCCACCAGACCGTTCACTGCCTCGTTGAAGCGAACGGTCTGGCGGAGGTTGGTGTACCAGTAGCCGGCGTCCAGCTGCGTGGTGTCGGCCCAGTCGGCGGTGACGGTGGAGAAGAACGGGATTTCCGAGGTGCGCGGGGTGATCGGGGCGAGGTCCGCGCGGACCCGGTCCTCGATCAGCTCCACGTGCACGGTGTGCGAGGCGTAGTCCACCGGCACCCGGCGAACCCGGACCCCGGCGGCCTCGTAGCGGGCCACCAGCTCGTCCAACGCATCCGGGTCACCCGCGACCACAGTGCTGGTGGCGCTGTTGACGGCGGCGACCCACACGCGGTCGCCGAGCTCGATCTCGGCCGCCGGCAGGCCGACGGAGACCATGCCGCCCCGGCCGGCCAGGTCATCCCTGATGGCCTGGCTGCGCAGGGCTACCACGCGGGCGGCGTCCTCCAGCGACAGCGCGCCGGCCACTGCGGCGGCGGCGATCTCCCCCTGGGAGTGGCCGACCACGGCGTCGGGGACGACGCCGAAGGACCGCCACAGCGCGGAGAGGGAGACCATGACCGCCCACGAGGCCGGCTGGACGATGTCCACCCGCTCCAACAACTCCGCGCCGCCGCGCAGGACCTCGGTCAGCGACCAGTCCACATAGGACGACAACGCCGCCTCGCACTCGGCGATCCGAGCGGCGAACACGGGGGAGGAGTCGAGCAGCTCGACGGCCATGCCGGCCCACTGCGAGCCCTGGCCCGGGAACACGAACGCGATCTTGCCGGTGGCGCCGACCGTGCCGGTCACCGAGCCGGAACCCGCGGCCACGTCCCGAACGCCGGCCAGCAGCTGCTCGTTGTCGGCCCCGATGACCACCGCGCGGTGCTCGAACGGCGATCGCGTGGTCAGCAGCGAGAAGGCGATGTCGTTGGCGTCAAAGCCATCGGCGAGCGAGTCGGCCAGCCGGGCCGCCTGCTCGGCGAGGCCTTGGGCGGTCCGCGAGGACAACACCCACGGCACGACAGCGTTTTCGTCGCTGGTCGTAGGAGCGGGCAGCGACGGCCCCTGCTCCAGGATCACGTGGGCGTTGGTGCCGCTCATGCCGAACGACGAGACGCCGACCCGGCGCGGGCGGTCGACCTCCGGCCAGTCGTGGGCCTCGGTCAGCAGCTCGATGTTGCCGGCGGTCCAGTCCACCCGGGAGGACGGGTCGGCGATGTGCAGGGTCTGCGGCAGCACGCCGTGCCGCATCGCCATGACCATCTTGATGACGCCGGCGACGCCGGCGGCCGCCTGGGTGTGGCCGATGTTGGACTTCAGGGAACCCAGCCACAGCGGGGTTTCCCGGTCCTGGCCGTAGGTCGCCAGCAGCGCCTGGGCCTCGATCGGGTCGCCGAGCCGGGTGCCGGTGCCGTGCGCCTCCACGGCGTCCACATCGGACGGACGAAGCCCGGCCGAGGCCAGCGCCTGGCGGATCACCCGCTGCTGCGAGGGACCGTTGGGGGCGGTCAGACCGTTGGAAGCACCGTCCTGGTTGACCGCGGAACCCCGGACCACGGCCAGAATCTGGTGCCCGTTGCGCTGCGCGTCGGACAGGCGCTCCAGCACCAGCACGCCGACGCCCTCGGACCAGCCGGTGCCGTTGGCGTCGTCGGAGAATGCGCGGCAGCGGCCGTCGAGCGACAACCCGCCCTGCCGGCTGAACTCCACGAAGATGCCGGGAGAGGACATCAGCGACACGCCGCTGGCCAATGCCAGCGAGCACTCGCCGGCCCGAAGTGACTGCGTGGCAAGGTGAAGCGCGACCAGCGACGCGGAGCACGCGGTGTCCACGGTGATCGCCGGGCCCTCAAGACCCAGGGTGTAGGCGATGCGGCCGGACGCGATGCTGGTCGAGGTGCCGGTGAGCAGATGCCCGTCCACGCCCTCGCCGCCGTCGTGCAGCTGCGGGCCGTAGGACTGCGACATCGCGCCGACGAACACGCCGCTTCGGCTGCCCCGCAACGACTGCGGGTCCAGCCCGGCGCGCTCCAGCGCCTCCCACGACGTCTCCATCAGCAGTCGCTGCTGCGGGTCCATCGCCAGCGCCTCACGCGGCGAGATGCCGAAGAAGCCGGCGTCGAACTCGGCCGCGTCGTAAAGGAAGCCGCCCTCGGCGGTGTCCGAGCCGCCCTGGCGCAGCCGGGCCAGATCCCAGCCACGGTCGGTGGGGAACCCGGAGATGGCGTCCGTGCCGTCGGAGACCAGCTGCCACAGCTGCTCCGGCGAGCGCACGTCGCCGGGGAAGCGGCAGGCCATGCCGACGATGGCGATGGCCTCGCCGGGGGCGGCGATGGTGGCGTAGTCGTCGTCGACCGGTGTCTGGCCGGCCATGGTCTGCTCGATGTGGGCGACCAGCGCGTCCGGGGACGGGTAGTCGTAGATCAGCGAGGCCGGCAGCGGCAGGCCGAGCTCGGCCTGGAGCACGCCCTGGAGCTCGACGCCGGTGACCGAGTCGAAGCCCAAGTCCTTGAAGGTGCGGGCGGTCTCGACCGTGCGGGCGTCGCCATGCCCCAGCACGGCGGCGATTCCGCCGCGAACAGTGTCCACAGTGGACTGGTGCGGCGTCGCGGCGGCTGCCGGGCGCTCGGCTGCCGGCGTGCTGAACCAGTAGCGCTCACGCTGATACGCGTAGGTCGGCAGCGGGATCCGGTTGTGGGACCCCGGGAGCAGCGCGTCCCAGTCGACGGCGACGCCGTGCGTGTGCAGACGGGCCAGCGTGGTCAGCACGCAGGCCCAACCGGGCTCGTTGCGGCGCAGGGTGCCGACCGCGATCGCCTGCGGCGGAAGGATTCCGCTCACGTCCATGGTGGCGATCCGGTGCGGGCTGCACTCCACGAACGTGCCGTGGCCGGCCTCGCCCAGCGCCTGGAGGGCGGCGGCGAACCGCACCGGCTCGCGCAGGTTGCGGTACCAGTAGTCGGCGTCCAGCGTGCTGGTGTCGATCAGCTCGCCGGTCACGGTGGAGCAGAAGGCGATCTCGGCGGCCCGAGGGGTGATGCCGGCGAACTGGGCCAGCAGCCGGTCACGCAGCACCTCGACGTGCGCGCAGTGCGAGGCGTAGTTCACCGGCACCAGGCGGGCGCGAACTCCCTCGGCCTGCAACTGTTCCACCAACTCGGCCAGCGGGGCCCGAGTGCCGGACAGCGTGACCGAGGCGGGGCCGTTGATCGCGGCGATGACCAGGTCACCCGACAGCCGGGGCTGGATGTCGGCGGCCGACAACGCCACCGCAGCCATGCCGCCGGTGCCGGCCAGCTCGGTCAACGCCTGGCTGCGCAGGGCGACCACGCGGGCGGCGTCCTCCAGCGACAGCGCGCCGGCCACGCACGCGGCGGCGATCTCCCCCTGGGAGTGGCCGACGACGGCGTCCGGCTTGATGCCCAGCGACTGCCACAGCGCGGCCAGCGACACCATGACGGCGAACAGCGAACACTGGGCCACGTCGTCGGTGTCGAGCGCCCTCGCCTCGCGCAGGACCTCGGTCAGCGACCAGTCCACGTACGGGGCCAGCGCCCGCTCGCACTCCTCGATGCGGCGGGCGAAGACGGGGGACCGCTCCATCAGGTCGGCGGCCATGCCCGGCCACTGGGAACCCTGGCCGGGGAAGACGAACACGGTCCGGCCGGGGTCGCCGGCGATGCCCTGGACCACGCCGGCCACCGGCGACCCGGCGGCGATGGCGTCCAGACCGGCGGCCAGGCCGTCGAAGTCCTCGGCGGTGACCACGGCCCGGTGGCCGAGGTGCGTACGGGCCGTGCCCAGTGAATACGCCAGGTCGGCCAGGTCGGTGTCGGCGGTGATCGCCTCACGCAGCCGCTGGGCCTGCGCCTGCAACGCCGGCCGGGTGTGCCCGGACAGCACCACCGGCACCGCCGACGCGGTCGGGGCGACCCGTTCCTCGTGCTGCTCGTTGATCACCGGCGGCTCGCTGACCACCACGTGGCAGTTGGTGCCGGCGACACCGAAGGAGGACACACCCGCGGTCAGCGGACGGTCGGGACGCGGCCAGGGGCCGGTCTCCCGGTTCACCGTGATCGTGGCGGGGATCTTCGGGTTCGGGGTGACGTGGTTCAGCGTCGCCGGCAGCTGCCGGTGGTGGATCGCCAGAATCGTCTTGAGCAGGCCGGCGATGCCGGCGGCGGCCTCGAGGTGGCCGATGTTGGTCTTGACCGAGCCGACGACCATCGGCGTGCCGGCGGCCTCGGCCAGCGCGACGCCCTCGATGGGGTCGCCGACCGGCGTGCCGGTGCCGTGCAGCTCCACGTACTGGACGTCCTCGGCGCCGAGCTTGGCCGCCTGCCAGGTGTCGCGGATCAGGTCCCGCTGGGCGTTCCCGTTGGGCACGGTCAGCCCGGTGTCGCCGCCGTCGTTGTTGACCGCGCTGGCGGTGAGCACGCAGTAGACGCGGTCGCCGTCGGCCTGGGCGTCGGCCAGGCGCTTGAGCAGCACCAGGCCGCCGCCCTCGCCGCGCACGAAACCGTTGGCGCGCTCGTCGAACGTGAAGCACTCGCCGTCGGGGGACAGGCCGCCGAACCGGTCCAGCGTCAGTGTGCTGACGGGGGACAGGTTCAGGTTCACGCCGCCGGCCAGCGCCACGTCGGTCTCGCCCCGGCGCAGGCTCTCGGCGGCCAGGTGCACCGCCACCAGCGACGAGGACTGGGCGGTGTCCACGGTCATGCTGGGGCCACGTAAGCCCAGCACGTGCGAGACCCGGTTGGCGATGACCGCTCGGTTCAGGCCGGTCAGCGTGTGGTGGGTGATCGCCGAGTCGCCGCGCCCGTAGGTCAGGGTGGCGTAGTCGCCGGAAGTCGCGCCGACGAACACGCCGGCCGTGCCGTCGCGCAGCCGTGCGGCGGGAATTCCGGCGTCCTCAAGGACTTCCCAGCCCAGTTCGAGTGCCAGCCGCTGCTGTGGGTCCATGACGGCGGCTTCTCGTGGGGAGATGCCGAACAGTGCGGGGTCGAACTGGTCCACCCCGTCGAGGAATCCGCCGCGCTCGGCGGCAGGGAAGCGGCCGGCCGGCGAGTCGCCGATGGCACTGTGCCCGCCGGCCAGCAGTTCCCAGAATCGTTCGGGACCGGACGCCCCGGGCAGCCGGCAGGCCAACCCGACGACCGCGATCTCCACCACGTCCGCTGGCATAGCACTCATGGCGAAAGTATTGGACCGCCCCACCACCCGACCATGGGCCGCGACCGGTCGGTCTAGGTGAATTTCTAAGAAGGCGGCGGCGCTCAGCCCATGGCGTAGGCGGTGCTGACCACCGGGCCGACGTAGTGGTCGAGCAGCCGCGACAGGTAGTCCCCGCCGAAGTCGATCTCGTTCCAGTCCGGCACCAGGGTCCGCAGCTTCGCGGTCGAGGTGGGGTTGGTGGTCACCTTCACGTCCACCATGGTCCGGCTGGCCCGCACCCCGACCCGGTCCTCGATGCCGTCCACGATCCGCTCGATCGGCTCCAGCACACCGGAAGCGACGTTGATCACCTCGTTGCGCACGCCGGCCCGCAGCACGCCGTCAAGCGCCTCGATCATGTGCCGCACGTCGAGCAGGTCGCGGTAGGCGTTGCGGTGCAGGGTGACCGAGCCGCCGCGGATCTGGCTGATCAGCGACGGGATCAGCTGGTGCGGCTGCTGCCCGCGGCCCACGATGTGGCTCAGCCGCAGGGCCAGCCAGCGCGCCCCGGAGTTGGCCAGCGTGGCCTCCAGCGACAGCTTGTGCCGGCCGTAGGCCGAGATCGGGTACACCGGGCCGCTCTCGCGGCCCGAGCAGCCCTCGGAACCGTACATCGAGTCCGACGCGGTGGAGAAGAACACCAGCGTGCGCCCGGCCTTGCGGCAGATCCGCGCCGTGTTGTGCACGAGTTCGGCCTCACGGTCGAAGTCGGCGATCGAGGCGCTGTTGGTCCTGGTCACCCCGGCGGCGATCACGGTGGTGTCCCGGTGCCGGTCGCCGAAGGCGGCACTCAGGTGGTTGGACAGGAACCCCTTGCCGATGATCTCCATCGCCACTCCCTCTCGTCGTCCGTCCCCGTGGCGGGCATGGGAATCCCAATGGGACGGGCCGGAGATGGTGGCAACGCGAGTGTCGAGGCGCTTTCCGTTTCGTGTCAACGGAAGCTATAAGCACAACTAGGGAACCGGCCGATCCGGTTGACCTCAGGTGCAGTGCGAGCGTATGGCCAGGCCGGCGCTGTCGGCGAACACCGCGATCTGCACCCGGTTGTGCAGCCCCAGCTTCACCAGCAGCCGGGACACGTGCACCTTGACCATGGCCACGCTGATGGACAGCTCGCGGCCGATCTCCGGGTTGGACATGCCCTCGCCGATGAGCCGGGCCACGTCCAGCTCGCGCGCGCACAGGCCGCGGGCCAGGTCGACCGACCGGTCCCGGCGGGCGTCCACCGCGTCCAGCACCATGGTGACCAGGCTGCGCACCACCGGCTGGCACAGCACGACCTCGCCGGTGGCCGCCGCGAGCACCGAGGGCACCAGGTCGGCCGGCGCGTCGTCCTTGAGCAGGAACCCGCTCACCCCCATCCGCAGCGCCTCGACCACGTCCTGCTCGGCCAGCTCGGTGGCCAGGATGACCGCCTTGGGGGCCGAGTCGCCGTCGGTGATCCGGTCCAGGCCGGGCAGCAGGGCGTCCAGCAGCACCACGTCCGGCCGGTGCGTGGCGACCGCGTCGGCCAGCAGCGTGCCGTCGGCCACCTCGGCGATCACACCCAGCCGGTCGTCCGCGCCGAGGATGGTGGTCAGGTGGGCGCGCACCAGTGGATCGCTGTCGACGACGAGGACGGAGACCCGGGACCGGCCGGCTGGTGCGCACATGTCGCGGACGGTAGCCGATCCGTGTTGTCTTCCGAATCGGACGAAGGTCGAGACCTGGAGCTCCTTACGTCCAAGATCATCTTCCCGGCGACTCGGGTCACCGACGGTGAGCGAAGGGGCAGAGTCGGCGCGACGGGCCGCCGACCGGGCCCGGCCGGCCACTAGGATGACTCTCCGTGACTCGTGTGAGGGCAGACGCGCACCGCCCCGGAACGGGTCCTGACCACCCGGGCATGCCGCCGGCCAGGCTCGACGGCGACGGGACCGAGGACGACCCGGGCCCGCGCTCGGCCCGCGACTGGGCCGTGGACGTGCTCTGCGTGGTCGTCTCCCTGCTCATCGGCGCCTTCACCCTGGTGGTCTCGCCGATCGACGACCCGTTCACCCCGATCTGGACGATCAGCGTGGTGATCGGCGTGCTCGCCTCGCTGTCGCTGCTGGCCCGCCGCGAGCTCGCGGTCACGCTGACGCTGGTCCTGGGCGTGCTGTCGTCGGTGTTCATGACCGCGGGCGGGGCCACCGTGATCGCGCTGTTCACCACCGCGGTGCACCGCCGGGCCAAGCCGGTCGTGCTGCTCACCGCACTGGCCATCGCCTCCACGCTGCTCCAGTACAAGACGCAGTCGCCCGGCGACGACTCGATCGCGGCGTACTGGATCGCGGTGATCATCGATTCGCTGCTGGTGGTGCTGGCCGTCGGCTGGGGCATGGCCGTGCGGGCCCGCCGGCAGCTGGTGCTGTCGCTGGCCGAACGGGCCCGCCGGGCCGAGACCGAGCAGGAACTGAGGGTCGGTCAGGCTCGCATGCGGGAACGCGAGCGCATCGCCCGCGAGATGCACGACGCGCTCGCGCACCGGCTGTCGCTGCTCAGCATGCACGCCGGCGCGCTGGAGTTCCGGCCCGACCTGCCGGCCGAGGAGCTCGGCCGGGTGGCCGGCGTCATCCGGGCCACCGCCCACCAGTCGCTGGTCGACCTGCGCGAGGTCATCTACCTGCTGCGCGAGACCGACGGCGGCGGCGACCTGCCGCTGACCAGGGTCACCCTGGACGACCTGACGACCCTGGTCGAGGAGACCCGGCAGACCGGAACCACCGTGCTCTTCCAGGCCAGGGTCGAGGCGGCGGAGGAGACGCCGGCGTCGTTGTGCGGCAACGTCTATCGCGTGATGCAGGAGGGGCTGACCAACGCTCGCAAGCACGCCCCGGCGGCGACGGTGCACGTCGAGCTGAGCGGCGGCCCGGAGTCCGGCCTCACCCTGGAGCTGCGCAATCCGCTGCTGGCCGGGCCGCAGGCGGCGAAGGTGCCCGGGGCCGGTTACGGGCTGGCCGGGCTGACCGAGCGGGTGACTCTGGCCGGCGGCCGGCTCGAGCACGGCCGCACGGTCAGTGACGACTACCGGGTCCGGGTCTGGCTGCCTTGGCCGTCCGAGTGACGTTCTGGGATTACGACCAAAGTCGGTGATCACGGGCTACCAACGGCGCGCGGCGCTGTGCTATTGCCCGCTGTGACGCTCCGGAACGAGTCAGCAGACTTGATGCCAGGTCGTTCTCGTTCCGGCCTTCGCTCACTGACTAGGGGTACTACTGTGGAAGACTGGCGTTCGATCGTCGCTCTCGTCCTCGCTGTCGGGTTCGCGCTGGTGCTGGTGCGGCTCCTGCTGGCCATGCTCAACGTGGTGTCCTCGACGGCCAAGACGACCAAGGGCGGCCCGTACAACCGGCTGCTGGGCTTCGTGCACCTGTTCAACCTGGTCGGACTGGCCGCGGTGGTCTACGCCCAGCTGCTCTACAGCGGCGAGCCGCCGCAGGTCCCGCTGGACGTCGTCGGCGTCGCCTGCCTGGTGGTCGGCCTGACCTGGTCGAGCATCCTGGAGCGCAAGGCGCAGCGGCTGTCCCGCCGGGTCCCGTCCTGAAATCGCGGCCGTAATCGGGGACGGCGACCGCCGGCGGAAAACACTTTAGGGAGATTTATAGAAAACCGCCGGCGGATCTTTGAGTCGCATTTGCGGACGCGAATAACCGTCGATAGGGGTTGGTTATGGCCGGGGAAGTGCATAGACTCGCAACTATGACAGCTTGCCGTATCTGCGGCGGTGACCTCGTGGAGTTCTACGATTTCGGGCGCCAGCCGCTTTCTGACGCATTCCACAAGCCGGGCCAATTCCAGGACGAGTTCTTCTTCCGCCTCGCGGTCGGGCTGTGCACCGACTGCACGATGGTGCAGCTCATGGAGGAAGTGCCTCGGGACAAGATGTTCCACGAGGACTACCCGTACTACTCCTCGGGCTCCGCGGTCATGCGCAAGCACTTCGAGCTGACCGCTCGCCGTTTCATCGAGACCGAGCTGACCGGCCCCGCGCCCTTCGCGGTGGAGATCGGCAGCAACGACGGCATCATGCTCAAGACCATCGCCGACGCCGGCATCAAGCACCTGGGCGTCGAGCCCTCGGGCGGCGTGGCCGAGCTCTCCCGGAGCAAGGGCGTCCGGGTGCTCAACGAGTTCTTCCAGGAGTCCACCGCGGTCGAGATCGCCGCGACCGACGGCCAGGCCGACGTGATCTTCTCGGCCAACACGATCTGCCACATCCCCTACCTGGACTCGATCTTCAAGGGTGTGGACGCGCTGCTCAAGCCGAACGGCGTGTTCGTGTTCGAGGACCCGTACCTGGGCGAGATCGTCCGTCGCACCTCCTTCGACCAGATCTACGACGAGCACTACTACTTCTTCACCGCCCGCTCGGTGCAGTCGATGGCCAACCGCTACGGCTTCGAGCTGGTCGACGTCGAGCGCCTGCCGGTGCACGGCGGCGAGACCCGCTACACCATCGCCCGCCAGGGCGCGCGCACGCCCTCGCCCGCGGTGGCCGAGATGATCGCCGAGGAGAACGAGCGCGGCCTGGCCACGCTGCCCACGCTGGAGGGCTTCGGCGAGAACGTCACCAAGATCAAGGACGACCTGGTGGCGCTGCTGACCAAGCTCAAGGCCGAGGGCAAGACGGTGGCCGCCTACGGCGCGACCGCCAAGAGCGCGACCGTGGCCAACCTGTGCGGGCTGAGCACCGACCTGGTGTCCTACGTGTGCGACACCACCCCGCAGAAGCAGAACCGGGTCTCCCCGGGCACCCACATCCCGGTCCGCCCGGCCGAGGCGTTCCACGAGGACACGCCGGACTACGCCCTGCTGTTCGCCTGGAACCACGCCGAGGAGATCATGGCGAAGGAGAAGGCTTTCCGCGACGGCGGTGGCAAGTGGATTCTGTACGTCCCCGAGGTGCACGTGGTCTGACCGACAGCCAACTGACGAGATAGCGTCACACCGGAAGGGGTGTGACGCTATTTCTTTGTGTCGGGTTCTTGGCGTCGAAAAAGGGCGGTACGGGGATTCCCGTGCCGCCCTCGTTCGTGTCGCTCAGAGCACGTTGATGACCTGACCGAACGCGTCCATCCACGATTCGTTCACCGTGGTGTAGCTGATGCCGTACACCTCACGCGTGTGGTGCAGCTTCTCCGCGATCTGACGCGGCGTGCCGACGCCGACCACCGGAATGTCCAGCAGCTGCTCGTCGGTCAGGTCGGGCCCGAACCGGCGCAGCTGCTCCGCCGCCGAGGCCGGGTGGTCGGTGATGATCGTGGCCTTGGACAGCAGGTTGAACTCCAGCTGGTCCAGGCGCGGGCCGGCGGCCCGGCGGACGAACTCCACCCGCTCCCGCATCTGCTCGGCGGTGGCCACCACCATCCGCCCGTGCCGGGCCTCGAACTGGGCCCCGACGAAGCTGACGATCTCCGCCTGTCGGGCGGCCAGCCGCAGCACCCGGTCCCCGTGCCCGCCGACCAGCAGCGGCGGCCGCGGCGACTGCGCCGGCTTGGGATGGTCGGGGTCGGTCAGCAGCTGGTCGAGCCGGGTGACGGTCTCGGCCAGCCGGTCCACCCGGTCGCCCGGGCGGCCGAACGGCAGGCCGGCGCGGGTGTGCTCCCACTCCACGTACCCGGTGCCCAGGCCGACCTCCAGCCGGCCGTCCACGAACTGGTCCAGCGTGGCGATGTCCCGGGCCAGCAGGGCGCTGTTGTGGAAGGCGGCGTTGAGCACGTAGGTGCCGACCCGGGGCCGCTGGGTGGCCTCGGCGGCCAGCACCACCGACGGGAACGGCGAGGTCAGGTTGAGGTGGTCGGGGGCCAGGATGACGTCGTAGCCCAGGTCCTCGGCCCGGCGGCACTTGTCCACCCATTCCGAGCGCGAACACCCCTCCGAGATCAGCACTACCCCGAATCGAAACGGCCGCTGTGCCGTCATTGCTCCGACCTCCCGGAATTGCCCATGAGTGATTCCACGAAATCGGCGGCGCGGCGCACGCCGCCGGCCGCGGCGATGGCGTCCCGCATGGCCTGCGCGGCCCGCCGGAACGCCGGGTCCCCGGCGACCCGGCTGACCTGGTCGACCAGCTCCGTGCCGTCGGCGGTCTCGCGGTCGACCACCACCCCCAGCCCGAGCTCGGCCGCGCGGGCCGCGTTCACGTTCTGCTCGGCGTGGTGCGGCACGCACACCAGCGGCACGCCGATGCTCAGCGCCTCCATGACGCTGCCCATGCCCGAGTGCGTGACGAAGACGTCGGCGTGCCGCAGCACCGCCGGGTGCTTGACCCATTGCCGCGCCTCGACATTGGGCGGCAGCGGGCCGAGCTCGTCGGGGTGCAGGGAGCCGCCCAGCGTCATCACGACGTGCCACGGCGTGTCGGCGAAAGCCTTGGCGCAGTTGGTGAAGAACTCGACCCGGCCCGGGCTGGGGGAGGTGCCCAGGGAGATCAGCACGAGCGGGGCGCCGGTGGCCGGCGGCCGCCAGCTGTCGTCGTCGCCCTGGTCGGCCAGCATCGGGCCGACGAAGCAGAACTGCGGCCCGAACGTCTCGCCCCGCACCTGGAACTCGCGGGGCAGGTAGACCACGTTCGGCCCGGCGTCGCCGCCGAAGCCGGTGATGTCCACATCGGACAGTCCGAGGCTCGCGAGCATCTCGTCCTGCTGCTGGGCGAACTTCTCCAGCGCCGCCATGTCGCCCATCGGGAGCTGGTTCTCGCCCCGCCCGGCGTCCTGCGCGTCGTTGAGCGAGAACGCCTCGTTGGACACGAACACCGCGCTGCTCTGCACGCAGGGGCGGCCCCAGTGCCGGGCCAGGATCCGGGCGGCCTCGGTGGCGGCCGAGTCGTGCACCAGCAGATCGGGCACGTCGTCGGCGAACCGGTCGAGCGCGGCCGGCAGCGGGGAGAGCGCCTCGTCGATGAAGGCGATGGCCTGGCCGGCGACGTTCTCCGGAATCCCCTCCTGCCAAGGGAAGGTCGAGTCGTAGCGCAGCAGTTCGGCCCCGGCCGCCCGGACCTGGTCGGCGAACCGGTCGGCGGCCGCGTAGGTCACGCGGCGCCCCCGCCGCACCAGCTCCTCGACGACGGGCAGGGTCGGCGCCAGGTGCGCGTACGCCGGGAAGCTGAAGAACGCGACGTGTCCAGTCATCCGTCCTCATCGGGTCGGTCCGTGCGGTGGCCTCGCCCGTGATGGTGGGTGAGGCGTCGGGCCCGGCCATGCCGGTTACCAGGGGGGAACTGGCAAAACCCTCACACTCGGCCGTGCTCGGGCCGGGACCGGGCGCCGGCCTGGCTACCGTCCGCGCCATGAAGGCACGCAAACTCGCGATCGACGGCGCCATCGAGTTCACGCCGACGGTCTTTCCCGACAAACGGGGTCTGTTCGCATCGCCGTTGCAGGAGCCGGCCTTCTCCGAGGCCGTGGGGGCGCCCTTCCAGCTGGCCCGGACGATCCACAGCACCTCGCACCGCGGCGTGATGCGGGGCATCCACTTCACCACCACCCCGCCCGGCTGCGCCAAGTACATCCACTGCGCCCGCGGCCGGGCGCTGGACTTCGTGGTCGACACCCGGGCCGGCTCGCCGACCTTCGGCCGGTGGGACGTCGTCGAGCTGGACGAGGTCTCGGTGCGCGCGGTGTACCTGGCCCCGGGCCTGGGCCACGCGTTCATCTCGATGGCCGACGACACCATCATGTCCTACCTGTGCTCGGCGATCTACGTGCCGGCCGAGGAGCTGTCGGTCAACCCGCTGGACCCGGCGGTCGGCCTGCCGGTGCCCGAGGACATCCAGCCGCTGCGCTCCGAGCGCGACACCGTGGCGCCGACCCTGGCCGAGGCGCTTGCCCAGGGTCTGCTGCCGGATTACGAGTACTGCCAACGGCATTTCCCCATGCCCTGACCGATGTTCTGGTGGTACCACCAGAACCGGCCGGCCGATCCGCTGTGGACACCGCGGCGCTGCCTACCGTGGCCGCGATCAGATCCCACCGCAAGAGGAGTCTCCCATGACGGATGGCGCCATGGCTCCAGGGTTGAGCGGATCGGCGAGCGATCCTGAGATGCACGTCCGAACCGTCGAGTCGGCGCAGTCGGTCGGGGGGCTCGCCGAGTTCGACCAGTGGTACGACGAGTGCGGCAAGCAGAACTACACCGACGTCGCCCGGGTGCCGCTGGAGGACCTGGCCGGCTGGCGGACCGACCCGGCCACCGGCAACATCGGCCACCACAGCGGCAAGTTCTTCACCGTGCAGGGCCTTCAGGTGCGGCTGCCCGGCGCGGCGGTGCCGGCCTGGACCCAGCCGATCATCAACCAGCCCGAGGTCGGCATCCTGGGCATCCTGGTCACGGAGTTCGACGGGGTGCTGCACTGCCTGATGCAGGCCAAGGTCGAGCCGGGCAACGCCAACGGGGTGCAGCTCTCGCCGACCGTGCAGGCCACCCGCAGCAACTACACCGGGGTGCACAAGGGCAAGACCGTGCCCTACATCGAGTACTTCCGGGACCGCGACCGTCCACATCGGATGATCGCCGACGTTCGGCAGTCCGAGCAGGGCGCGTGGTTCCACCGCAAGCGCAACCGCAACATGATCATCGAGGTGTTCGAGCCGGTCGAGGTGCTCGAGGGCTTCGTGTGGCTGACCATCGGCCAGGTGCACGAGCTGCTCCAGGTCGAGGACCTGATCAACATGGACGCCCGGACCGTGTTGGCCTGCCTGCCTTTCGCCGGCGCGCAGCCGACCGGGGCCGCCGCCGGCGCCGACGACTTCCGGGCCGCGCTGATCCGCTCCTGCGCGGGCGGCCGGGGCAGCCGGCACAGCATGGGCGACATCCTGGCCTGGATCACCGACGTGCGCACCCAGTACGACGACGTGCAGGCGGCCATGATCCCGCTGGACCAGGTCCGCAACTGGCGGCGCAACCAGGAGGCCATCTGGCACGAGACCGGCGCGTTCTTCCGGGTCATCGGGGTGGACGTGCGGGCCGGCGGCCGCGAGGTCGGGCAGTGGATGCAGCCGATGATCGAGCCGCTGGGCGTCGGGCTGGTCGCCGTGCTGGTCAAGCGGATCGACGGCGTGCTGCACGTCCTCATGCACGCCCGGGTCGAGGCCGGCTACCTGGACGTGATCGAGCTGGGCCCGACGGTGCAGTGCACCCCGGAGAACTACGACCACCTCACGCCGGCCGCCCGGCCGCCGTTCCTGGACGAGGTGCAGGCCGCCGGCCCGGACCAGATCCGTTACGACACGGTGCTGTCCGAGGAGGGGGGCCGGTTCTACCACGCCCGCAACCGGTACCTGGTCGTCGAGACCGACCGCGACGTGCCGGTCCAGCAGTACCCCGACTACCGGTGGATGACGCTGTCGCAGCTGGGAGAGCTGTTGCGGCACAGCCACTACGTCAACATCCAGGCCCGCAGCCTGATCGCCTGCCTGCACAGCCTGTTGAGCAAGCAGGCCGTCTTCGCCTGAGTCTCCCCACGACAAAGGTGCCGCCCCCATGCCGGGGCGGCACCTTTGTGTTGTGGCTCAGCGGTGTTGCTCGGCCAGCCGCAGCAGCGTGAGCACGGAGTCGTTGGGGCTGGGCGTGTCCAGCATCTCCTGCCGCAGCCGACCCGCGCCGTCGGCGAAGGCCGGCTCGGTCAGCAGCCGGTGCACGCCGTCCCGGATCTGCTCGGCGGTCGCGGTGGTGGAGTGGGTGTAGAGCCCGGCCTTGACGCTCTCCATCGCCTCCGCGAACGCGAACAGGTCGCTGTCCTTGTTGGGCAGCATGTACTGCGGCACGCCGTGCAGCGCCGAGGTCATCCGGGTGCCGGTGCCGACGTGGTGGATGACCGCCGAACACTCGGGCAGCACGGCGTTGAGCGGCACGAAGCCGACCAGCCTGGTGTTCGAGGGCACGCTCGACGGGTCGACCTCGTTCGGGTCCAGCGTGGCGATGATCTCCGCGTCGAGATCGCCAAGGGCGGCCATGATGTCCCGCACCGGCAGGTACAGCGAGTCGCCGCGGTAGGACAGGCCGGTGGTGAGCAGCACCCGGGGCCGCTCGGGCCGGCGCGCCGCCCAGGCCGGGGCGATCGACGGGCCGTGGAAGGGCGTGAACCGCACCGCTTCCCGGTGCGAGGCCAGGGGAAGTTGCAGGCTGGCCGGCACCAGGTCGGTGCTCCACTGCCCGGTGACCAGCTCCTCGTGGTACTCGCGCCCGTAGCGGCCGACGGCCTGGGCCAGCCAGTCCCGCAGCGGGTCGATGTCGGCCCGGTCCGGGCTTTCCCCTTGCAGCGTCAGGAAAGTGGTCCGCATGGTGTCGTAGACGTCAACCGCCCACACCAGCCGGGTGTGCGGGATGCCCAGCACGTGGCCGGCGATCGCGCCGGCGATGCTCAGCTGGTCCCAGACGATCAGGTCCGGCCGCCAGTCGCGGCAGTAGTCGACCAGGTCGGCGACGAAGCCCTCGCTGGAGTAGATGTCCCACGCCATCCGCATGGCGTCCCATTTGGACAGTGCCTCGTCCCAGTCGGTCTGGTGCGGCAGCGCCCGCGACCAGTTGGACATCTCGGTGTCGAACACGCCTTCGCGCTGCAGCCGGCGCACCGTGTCGGCCAGGTCGTGGTCCTGGCCGACGCCGACCGCGGTCAGCCCGGTCCGGCTGATCGCCGTCCCCATGCCGGGGTTGCTGGCGACCCGGACCTCGTGTCCCGCCGTGGTCATCGCCCACGCCAGCGGGACCTGCACGTACAGGTGGGAGTTCTCCGACAGCACGACGAACAGAACCCGCACGCCGTTCCTCCTTACACGAGAAAGAGGTCGGCCCGACACACCGGTCGGGCCGACCTCGGCGGGGTCGACCGGTCAGAGGGTGCGCAGGACCTCGCGCAGGGCGCTGATGACCTTGTCCTGGGTGCCCTCGTCCAGCGAGGCGTACATCGGCAGCGAGAAGATCTCGTCGGCCAGCTTCTCGGTGACCGGCAGCGAGCCCTTCTCGTAGCCCAGCTTGGCGAAGCCGGTCATGGTGTGGCACGGCCAGCGGTAGCTGACGTTGAGCTGGATGTCGTAGCCCAGCAGGCGCTCCAGGATCTGCTCGCGCTTGGGGTGGCGGACCACGTAGAGGTAGTAGACGTGGTCGTTGCCCTCGGTGATCTTCGGCAGCACCAGGTCGGTGTCGGCCAGCCCCTCGTAGTAGCGGTCGGCCACCGCGCGGCGGGCGGCCAGGTAGCCGTCGAAGCGGGTCAGCTTGCGGCGCAGGATCTCCGCGTGCACCGCGTCGAGCCGGCTGTTGTGGCCGGGGGTCTCGACGACGTAGTACTGCTTCTCCATGCCGTAGTAGCGGATCCGGCGCAGGCTGGCGGCGACCTCGTCGTCGTTGGTGATGGTCGCGCCGCCGTCGCCGTAGGCGCCCAGCACCTTGGTGGGATAGAAGGAGAACGCCGCCGCCTTGCCGGTGGTGCCGGCCAGCACGCCGTTCTGCCTGGCGCCGTGCGACTGGGCGCAGTCCTCGAAGATCGTCAGGTTGTGCTTGGCCGCCAACGCCTTCAGCGGCTCCAGGTTCACGCACTGGCCGTACAGGTGCACCGGCACGATGCAGGTGGTGCGCTCGGTGATGGCCGCCTCGACGAGGTCGGTGTTCATCAGGTAGTCGTCGGGGTTGATGTCGACGAACACCGGGATCGCGCCGATCTGGTCGATGGCGATCACGGTGGGGGCCGCGGTGTTGGACACCGTGATCACCTCGTCGCCCGGCTTGACGCCGATGGCGCGCAGGCCGAGCACGATGGCGTTGGTGCCGTTGTCGTTGCTGACGCAGTGCTTCACGCCGTGGTAGGCGGCGTACTCCTCCTCGAAGCCCTGCACGCTGGGGCCGAACACGAGCTGGCCGGAGCGGAAGACGGTGTCCACCGCGTCCAGGATGTCGTCACGCTCGTTCTCGTACTCCTGCTTGTAATCCCAGACGAGGGTGGTCATCGCCGTGCTACCTCCTGTTGGTTGATCAGTGCTTCCATGCGGTCGGCGGCCTCGACGGCTCCCGGCAGACGCACGTGCTCGCTCATCGCGCGCGCGTTCGCCGCGATCGAGGAGTCCGCCAGCACGGCAAGTGCCTCGTCCCGCACCGCTTCCGCCGTCAGATCCCGGTCCAGGATCTGGCGGCCCACCCCGAGCCCGACCACCTGGTGGCCGGCGATCTCGGTGTCGTCTTCTCCGGTCACCACGAGCAGCGGCACGCCCCAGTGCAGGCTCTGCATGATGCTGCCCACGCCGCCCTGGTTGATGAACAGGCTGGCGTGGCGCAGCACCGAGTGCTGGTCCAGCCAGCGGTGAACCTCCACAGTGGACGGAAGAGGCTCGAGCGCGCTCGGGTCGCCGTCCCGGCCGATGGTCATCACCACCCGCCACGGCAGGTCGCCGACCGCCTTGATCAGCAGCCGTAGCACCTCCGGCCGCTTGTTCGTGGTGGTGCCCAACGAGATCAGCACCACCGGCCGGTCGTCGACCGGCGTCCAGGTCCCGGTGAACTCGCTGTCCCGGAAACAGGGGCCGGCGAACACGACCGAGTCGTCGAACTCCTCGGCCCGGAACTGGAAGGCCTTCGGCACGAAGGCGACGCTGAGCGCGCCGTCGCCCGGCGCCGGCGCGTCGTGCTCGACGACCAGGTCGGCCGCGCCGGCCTGCTCGATCAGCTCGTCGATGCGACGGCCAAGCGACAGGAAGTCGGCCATGTCCGGCTCGGCCTCGTCCGGCCGCGCCGCCTCGGTCAGCCGGTCGATCGGAACCGTGTCGCTGCCGGCGAAACCGGCGTAGAGCGGCACCAGCGGCACGCCGAACCGGCGGGCGCAGATCCGGGCGGTGTCGGAGACCAGCACGTCGTAGCCGATCAGGTCCGGCGGGTCCTGCGCCAGCAGCGCCATCGCGGCCGGCAGCGGGGTGAAGCTCTCCTCGGTCAGGGCCAGCACGGAGTCCCGGGCGCTCAGCGGCATCGGGTACTGGTCAAGGCCGGACTTGTGGGCGACCACCGTCGCGCCGGTCTCGGCCACCAGGTCGGCGTACTGCTCGCCCACGAAGTAGGTGACCCGGTGACCGCGCCGCACGAGCTCGGCGACCAGCCCCAGCGTGGGCTTGACGTGCCCGTACAGCGTGAGCCCGAACAGGGCCAGGTGTTTGGGGTTCATCGGGGCTTCGATCCCTCGGCAGCTCGGGCGGTCTTGTCGTTTCGGTGGCCCGATGCTGGCAGCGCGCGAACCACGAGCCGAGAGCCGTCGGCCGGTGACTGAGGAAATCGCTAGATGTGCCCCTGGCCGGGGCGAACCGGGCCCGCGGTGACTGTAGGGAGGTTCCTACATCAGTCCTGTTACCCCAGTGGGGTTCGGCAACGCGCGTGGCAACCATGTCGTCCGCGTTTACCCACATGCCAGGGAGCGGAGCGCGCATGAAGATTGTCGGTAACGGGTTTCTTGCACGCCATCTCTCGATGGCGTTCGGCGACAGGTTCCCGGATGTCACCGCCATCGCGGTCGGCGTCTCCAGCACCGTGAACGGCACGGTCGAGGAGTTCGACCGGGAGGCCGCCGCGGTGTACGAGGTGCTGCGGGACTGCCGGGAGACCGGCCGGACCGCGCTGTACTTCTCGACCGCGTCGGCCGGCATGTACGGTGCCCCGGACTCGCCGGGAACCGAGGAAGGCCCGGTTTTTCCGCAGACCATCTACGGCCGGCACAAGCTGGCCATCGAGGCGGCCATCGCGGTGTCCGGAGTGGACTGGCTGGTGCTGCGGCTGAGCCACCTGGTCGGGGACTGGCAGCCGCCGCACCAGCTGCTGCCGTTCCTGGTGTCGATGGTGAAGTCGGGCGAGGTGACGGTGTTCCGCAACTCGCACCGGGACCTGGTCGACGTCCGGCACGCCGTGGAGGTCATCGACACGCTGTTGACCAACAACGTCCGGCGCACGATCGTCAACATGGCCTCCGGCGTGCCGGAGCCGATCGAGCGCATCGTGCGCGGCATCGAGTCGCGGCTGGGCGTCGAGCCCAACTGGAAGGTGGTGGACCGGCCGTCGGACACCACCGTCGTCTCGACCGAGAAGATGCGGCAGCTGGTGCCGGCCGCGAACAACTTCGGCTTCGGGCCGCGCTATCTGGACGATCTGCTCGACCGCTACGTCGGCCCCTCGGCCGACAAGCGCATCGACGGCCCGACCCCGGAGGTCGTGCGGACCCGGTCGTGACGAGGGCGGCGGGCAGGCCGTGGCCGGTGATCGTTTCGCACCGGGCCGGCCGCACGCCGCTCTCTCGCGTCCGGCCCCGGCCCGCGTCGCGCCGGGCTGTCTTCACCGCGTTGAACTGTCTCCACCGTGCCGGCCCGCGTCGTCCCGCCTTCCCGCGGCGGCCCGGTCCCGGCGCTCGTGATCGCCTTACCGGCCCGCTGACCAGGTGAACACCGTCATGGGGACATCGCATCCTAAAAGTGGGACATTGATGTACCATTATGGCATCCGCGCCACTCGCTGAAGGAGAACCCGAGATGGCACAACCCAGTCCACCGGCCAGTCCACCGGCCCCGCGCTGGCAGAACCTGCACGACCTGCTGGCGTTCATCCGGCCACACCGCCGCAAGCTGTTGCTGGGCTTCCTGTTCGGCTTCGGCACGACGGTCACCTCGCTGGTCACCCCGATGGCGACCAAGTGGGTGATCGACGGGCTCGGCGACAACAGCGCGCTGGGCATGGCGGTGGCCCTGCTCGCGGTGCTGCTGGTGCTGGGCGCGGTGTTCGCGGTGTTCCAGTGGATCCTGCTCGGCACCATGGCCGAGCAGGTCGTCTACGAGGCCCGCACCAAGATGGTCCGCCAGCTGTTCCGGTCCAAGGTCGGCGAGCTGACCAAGCGGCCGAGCGGCGAGCTGGTGGCCAGTGTCACCTCGGACACCACCCTGTTGCGCCAGGCCGCATCCACCAGCGTGGTCGACCTGATCAACGGCATCATCGCCCTGATCGGCGGCCTGGTGCTGATGGCCACCCTGGACTGGGTGCTGCTGCTGATCACGGCCGGCGTCATCGCCGTCGTCGCGGTGGCCATCGCGGTGCTGTCGCCGCGGATGGCCCAGGCGCAGCAACAGGCCCAGGACGCCATCGGCCGGCTCGGCGGCTCGCTGGACGGCGCGCTGCGGGCGATCCGCACCGTCAAGTCCAGCCGGGCCGAGAACCGCGAGAGCAAGCGGATCCTGGCCGAGGCCGGCGAATCCCGCGACGAGGCGGTGCGCGCGGTCCGGATCGAGGCCACCACGATCACCGTGGCCAACGCCGGCATGCGGTTCGCCATCATGGTCGTGCTCGCGCTGGGCGCGCTGCGGGTCGGTGCCGGCGACCTCACCGTGAGCGCCCTGGTCGCCTTCCTGCTTTACGCCTTCCAGATCTCGGAGCCGGTCACCGCGGTGACCACCACGGTCAGCCAGCTCCAGTCCGGCTTCGCGGCCGCGGCCCGGATCCGCCAGGTGACCTCGCTGCCGGCCGAGATGCCCGATGAGACCCCCGCCGTCGACGCCCCGGTGTCCGCCGGCGCCAACGGCAGCCACGTGCTGGCCTTCCAGAACGTCACCGCCCGCTACGCCCCCGGCGCCGATCCGGTGTTGACCGGCGTGAGCCTGGACATCGCCCGCACCGGACACACCGCCATCGTGGGGCCCTCGGGCGCGGGCAAGACCACGATGTTCTCGCTGATGCTGAAGTTCTTACACCCCGACGGCGGCGACCTGACGCTCGACGGCGTGCCGTTCAGCCAACTGTCCATCGAGGACGTTCGCAAGCGGATCGTCTACGTGGAGCAGGACGCGCCGCTGCTGCCCGGCACCATGCGGGAGAACCTGCGCTACACCCACCCCGACGCCGACGAGGACGCCTTGTGGGCGGCGCTGCGCACCGTGCGGATGGACGAGCGGGTGCGCGCCATGCCGGAAGGCCTGGACTCCAAGGTGTCCGGCACCGCCGTCTCCGGCGGCGAGCGCCAGCGCATCGCGCTGGCCCGGGCCCTGGTCACCGACCCGGAGATCCTGCTGCTGGACGAGGCCACCGCGCAGCTGGACGGCCTGACCGAGTCCGCGGTGCAGGAGGCCATCTCCCGCATCGCGGCCAAGGGGGCCGTGGTCACCATCGCCCACCGACTGTCCACAGTGATCGATGCGGACCAGATCGTGTTGATGGACAAGGGAAGGTGCCGCGCGCGGGGCACCCACGCCGAGCTGTTCGACGCCGACGAGCTCTACCGCGAGCTGGTGCTGGCGCTGCGCATCCAGACCATCACCCCGAGCGCGGCCGACCTGGCCGACGAGCAGCAGCCCGAGATTGCGAGGTAGGAACGTGCGTAGAACAGCACTTGTCGTGCTGTCGGTGGCGCTGGCGGCCGGCCTGGCAGTGCCGGCCGCCGCCGCCCCGACCCCGCCCGCGCCGCCGATCCCGCTGGGGCAGGTGGTTCCCGCGCCGGTCAGCGTGCGCCCGAACGCCGCCGTCGGCTACAACCTGTCGCCCACCTCGGTGATCTCCTACGGCGTGGGCGATTCCGCCACCCGGCAGATCGCGCAGTCGCTGGCCGGGCAGTTGCGTCCGTCCACCGGCTACCCGTTGCCCGTCGTGCCGGCGGCGCCGTTCGTGTCGCTGCCCGGCATCAGCCTGACCGTCGGCGGCGGCGACGCGTCGTGGGGCAGCGAGGGCTACCAGTTGGCCGTCGACAACAACGGCGTGCACATCAAGGCCAACAGCGCCAACGGTGTCCACGACGGCGTGCAGACCCTGCTCCAGCTGCTGCCGGCCAAGTACGCGGCCAAGTCCTGGCAGCGCGGGCCGTGGCCGGTGGCCGGCGGCGAGATCACCGACTATCCGCGCTACTCCTACCGCGGCGCCCTGCTCGACGTGGCCCGGCACTTCTTCACCGTGGCCGAGGTCGAGCGCTACATCGACGAGATCGCCCGCTACAAGATCAACTATCTTCAGCTGCACCTGACCGACAGCCAGGGCTGGCGCCTGCAGATCAACGGCTGGCCCCGGCTCACCTCGATCGGCGGCAGCAGCGGCGTGTCGGCCGGCGGCGTCCGGGCCGGCTACTACACCCAGGCCGACTACGAGCGGATCGTCCGCTACGCCTCGTCCCGCTACATCACCGTCATCCCCGAAATCGAGGGTCCCGCGCATTTCAACGCGGCCCTGGCCTCCTACGCCGAACTCAACTGCGACGGCGTGGCCGCCCCGCTCTTCCAGGGCGTCGGCGCCAGCCCGCACGAGTACGCCTGCGTGACCAAGGACATCACCTACACGTTCGTCGACGACGTCATCCGCCAGGTCGCCGCGCTCACCCCTGGCCCCTACCTCAGCATCGGCGGTGACGAGGCCGCCGGCATCCCCGCCGCCGACTACGCCACCTACCTCCACCGCGTGCAGGCCATCGTCGCCAAGTACGGCAAGAAGCTCGTCGGCTGGCAGGAGACCGCCGCCGCCGTCGATCCCGCCGACACCCTCATCAACGTCTGGATCCCCGACCCCGACGACGCCGGCCTCAAGGCCGCCCCCGCCCGCGGCGGCAAGCTCATCATGACCCCGGCCTGGACCTCGTACATGGACATGCAGTACTCCGTGGACCAGCCCGCCCCCGGCGTCGGCAACAACTGGGCCGGCTACATCGAGGTGCAGGACGCCTACAACTGGGACCCCGACACCACCCAGGACGGCGTCTCCGGCCCCGGCGTCGCCGGCGTCAACATCCCCCTGTTCACCGAGTACGTCGCCACCCCGGCCGAGATCGACTCCCTGGTCTTCCCCCGCCTTCCCGCCATCGCCGAACTCGGCTGGTCGCCGCCCGCCACCCACGACTGGACCTCGTTGCGCACCCGCCTCGCCGCCCAGGCCCCGTTCTGGGACCAGACCGGCGTCCACTTCTACCGCTCCCCCCAGATCCCCTGGCCGGCCCGGTAGCCCGACCGGCCATGAACCGACTGTGCCGCAGCCCGCCGGGGCTGCGGCACAGTCGGTTCGCGGTGCGGAGTCAGCCGTTGACCGCGGACCACCGGAGCACGCCGTTGCCGACGGACATGCCGCCGCCGAAGGCGGAGAGCAGGACGATGTCGCCGTCCCGCACGCGGCCGGAGCGGACGGCGGCGTCGAGGGCGACGGGGACCGAGGCGCTGCCGACGTTTCCGTACTGCTCGACGGTCTTGGCGGTGTGGGCGCCGGTCAGGCCACAGAGGACGACGAGCTCGTCGAGCAGGACGCTGTTGGCCTGGTGCGGCACGAAGACGTCCACGCGGTCGGTGTCGAGACCGACGGTGGCGAGCAGCTTGTGCAGGGTGGGCGGCACGCTGTCGAAGACGAAGTCGCGCACGCCACGGCCCTGCATGGTGAAGAAGTGGCCGCCGTCGGCGAGGGTCCGGGCGGTGGGCGGGACGCGGCTGCCGCCGGCGGGGACCTTGATCAGATCCTGGTGTTCGCCGCTGGTGGCCAGTTCGATGTTGAGAATGCCGTAGTCCTCGGCGACCTCACCGACGACGGCGGCCCCGGCGCCGTCGCCGAACAGGGCGCAGGTGCGGCGGTCGGTGAAGTCGAGGATGCGGGAGTAGATGTCGGCGGCGATGACCAGCGCCCGAGTGCCGGGGTGGGTGGCGACCAGGCTGCGGCCCAGCTCCAGGGCGTAGACGAAACCGGCGCACACGACGTTGACGTCGAGGCAGGCGGCGCTCTGGGCGCCGAGCAGCTGCTGGACGACGCTGGCGGTGGGGGGCTGCGGGAAGTCGCCGGTGGAGGTGGACACGATCAGGTAGTCGACCCGGTCGGCCGACAGGCCGGCGTGCTCCAGCGCGGCCCGGCCGGCGGCGGCGGCGAGGTCGGAGGTGGCCTCGTGCTCGGCGGCGAAGCGGCGGCTGCGGATCGCGGTCTTGCGCAGGATCCACTCGGGGGTGGCGTCCGGCGTCATGGCGGCGATGTCCTCGTTCGTCACCACCCGCTCGGGCAGGTACGAGCCGGTGCCCAGCAGTCCGATGGGGCGCGTGCTCATCGTGTTTCCTCCAGCGAGGTTCGGCCTGGCCGCGTGACGTGCCGGCAGGGATGTCCTCAGCTGTCGGCCGCCAGAGGGTAAGCGCGCTCCCGCGGCCGCAGACCGGGTCGAGCCCGGCTGACGGGGTGAATCACCAGAGTTGACGCTCAGTCCGGGTCGGCCAGCACGCCGCGTTCGAACGTGCGGATCACCAGCTCCACCGCGGTGTACCGGTGGGCGTCGTCCTCGCGCACGGCCTCGACGCCGGCGTAGACGAGCCAGCCCAGCACCCGGTTGATCCAGGTGGCCGGGGTGTCGGCGGCGAAGTAGCCCTCACGCTGGCCGCGCTCGATCAGCCGCAGCACCGGCCGGTCGGCCGACTCGACGCCGGCGATGACCTGGTTGCGCACCTGGGCCTCGCCGGTCAGGAACATCAGCACCGGGCTGAAGTCGAAGTACGCCCGGATCACCCGCCGCAGCGCCTGGTCTGGGGTGCCGGTGTCCAGCGCGGCCTCCTCGACGGCCCGGGTCATCGTCTCCACGGCCTGCTCGGCCAGCGCGGCGATCAGCTCGGAACGTTCGGGGAAGTAGCGGTGCAGGGTGCTGCGGCCGATGCCGGCGGCCTCGGCGATGTCGCTGAGCGACGCGCTGGGCCGCTGCCCGAGCACGGTGAACGCGGCGTCCATGATCGCCTTGCGGGTGCGGGCCCGGCTGGCCGACTCCTGCGTCGCATTACTGGACATGTGAACACTGTAGTAGACGGCATGATGTTCGGCGATGGGACATTGATGTACCATCATGGTACCTAGGCGTCGCCGCTCGTCGTAGGAGGTTCCCGCATGGCCGAAACCCGGCGCCGGCGGCGCAGCGTCCGCCCGGTGTTGCGGACAGGCGGACGACAGGCGGACGGACCGTTACGCGGCAAAGAACTTCGGCCGTGGCGGCGCGACAGCCCTGCTGTGCCAACGTATGTCCGTACGGACACGAAACACGTCGCGGACATCCCTTGCCGCGGCGCGGTCGGCAACGGGGCCGTCCGCCCTGAGGTAGAAGACGTGCGCGGCCGAACATGACCGGGGCTCGCCCCGGATCATGTTGCCCGCACGGCGATCGCGGCCGTCGGCGTCAAGCTCACGCGGCCGCCGAAGCTCCCCCGGCCCTCAGACGTTGCCCGAAAATCCCCTTGTCCGCAAGGAGTCCTGGTGGGACACCGCGTGACCGTGTCTGGTCGAACGGGTAGCGGAAGGGCCCTCATGGTCCCTGATGTTGACGAAGGCCGCTATCCAGTGGCTACATTCGACGTGGATCACGCTGTGGACTTACTGGGGAAAGCGACACGCGCTTGCGGGCGGTCGGGGCGTAGGGGCGCGTCCGTCTTCGCCGCCGGGAAGCGAAGTGCCTTGCGTCATAGCTGTGAAGGGCAGTGACGATGGAGCCTGAGCTCAAGCTGGTCAAGCCGCACGAGCCGAACTCATCGGGCCTGGCCGAGCGGACGGCCGAGCTGGCCGCGCTGGAGAGCGTGCTCACCACGTGCGCCCAGGGCCGGGGAAGCGCTGTCCTCGTCACGGGTCCGGTCGCCACCGGCAAGACCGAGCTGGTCAACCACTTCGTCGAGAACATGGTCGCCGACGACGCGGTCACGCTGACCGCGACGGCGGCGCCGCACGCGCTGCCCTTCGCCGTGTTGCGCCAACTTCTGGACAATGCGGCGATTCGGGACCGTGCCGTCGAAATCGTCGAACTCGTCAACGACGCGGTCGAGTGGGCGCTGACGCTGGACGGCGACGACGCCGAGATGAGCCGCCTGAGCACCCGGGTGATGGCCGCGGTGCGGACCGCGGTGGCCAAGCTGACCCGCGACACCCCGGTGATCGTCGTCGTCGACGACGTGCAGGACGCCGACGCCGCTTCGCTGCTGTGCCTGACCGATCTGGTCCGCGCCACCTACCAGGAGCGAGTGGTGTTCGTGTTCGCCGCCCAGCACCAGCTGGGCCCGAACACTGCTCTGTTCGGCGAGCTGCTGCGCCATCCGAGGTACCAACGGCTCTGGCTGCGGGCGCTGGCGTTGGCCGGCGTGCAGGAAGTGTTGTCCGGCAGCCTGTCCACGTCCGTGGCCCGCCGGCTGGCCGGCCCGGCCGCCGCCGTCTCCGGCGGCAATCCCTTGCTGCTGCGGGCCCTGCTGGTCGACTACGGCGTGGCCGCCGGCTCGGGCGGACGGCTGACGGTCGGCCGCTCGTACACCGACGCGGTGGCCAATTGCCTGCGCCGGTCGGACGAACTGGCCCTGCCGGTCGGCCGCGGCATCGCGGTGCTCGGCGAGCATGCCTCGGTCGGGCTGCTGGCCGATCTGCTCGACGAGGACGGCGACCGGGTCTCGGCGATCGTCGAGCTGCTGGGCGACGCCGGCGTGCTGGACGGGGTGGCCTTCCGCCACGAGTCGGTGGCCACGGCCCTGCTCACCGCCATGGACACCACCGAGTTCGAGGACCTGCACCACCGCGCCGCCCAGTTGCTGCTGGACGCCGGCGCGCAGGCGATCCCGGTGGCCGAGCACCTGGTCGCCGCCCGGCGCGGCGACTACCCGTGGAGCGTCGGCGTGCTCGTCGAGGCGGCCGAGCTGGCCTCGGCCGGCGACCGCGTCAGCTTCGCCACCCAGTGCCTGCAACTGGCCGTGGCCTGCTGCCCGGACGAGCGCCGTCGCGGCAAGATCGTCACGATGCTGGCCGGCATGGAGTGGCAGGTCAACCCGACCGCCGGCGTCCGCCACCTGGACCGGCTGGTCGCGGCCATGCGGGCCGGCGAGCTGGCCGAGCGCGACGCCACCGAGCTGGTGCACAACCTGTTGTGGCACGGGCGGACCGACGACGCCCTGCACATGATCGAGGTGATGGCGTCCGCGAACTCGACCAGCCTGCGCACGGCCATCGAGCGGCGGATCATCGCGCTGACCGTCTCCGCCTCGTTCCCCACGCTCAACCAGGAGGTCCGGACCGCGCTGCTGGCCGCGCCGGTGGTGTCGGGGGCGGTGGCCGAGCCGCGGCTGCAGGCCGCGTCGGCGCTGGCCACCGTGCTCACCCGCGGCGTGGACGACGAGACGCTGGCCGACGCCGAGCAGGTGTTGCAGAGCACGCGGCTGACCGCCACCACGGTGGTCCCGCTCAAGTCGGCGGTGCTCGCCCTGGTCTACGCCGACCGGCTGGACAAGGCGGTTCCGTGGTGCGACACGCTGCTCAAGGAGGCCCACGACCGCCGGGCCCCCGGCTGGCACACCCGGATGAGCGAGGTGCGCGCGCTGGTCGCCGTCCGCCAGGGCGACCTGCCGCTGGCCGTGCGGTGTGCCAAGGCCGCCTTCGCGGCGTACTCCGCGCCCTACGGCGGCGGTGTGGGCATCGGCTCCATGCTGGCCGTGCTGATCTGCTCCGCGGTCGCGATGGGCAACATGACCGAGGCGGCCGAGTACGTGGCCCGGCCGCTGGGGCAGGCGGTGCTCAAGACCCGGCACGGGCTGCACTACCTGCACGCGCGGGGCCACTTCCACCTGGAGTCCGGCCACGCCCGGGCCGCCCTTGCCGACTTCCTGGCCGCCGGCGACCTGATCCGGCAGTGGAACATGGACCGGCCCACGGTCGTGCCGTGGCGCAGCAGCGCGGCCTCGGCGTTACTCGAGTTAGGCCACACCACCCAGGCCAGAGCCTTGGTGGACAAGGAACTGGCCATCGCCGGCGCGGCCAGCTCGCGGGCCCGGGGCAAGGCGCTGCGGGTCAAGGCGGCGGTCAGCGAGCTGGAGCTGCGGCCCGCGCTGCTGCAACTGGCCGTCGACGACCTGGAGGCCGCCGGGGACCGGCTGTCCATGGCCCAGGCGCTGGCCGAGCTGAGCATCGCCCAGGGGGCGTCGGGGGAGCAGGACAAGGCGTGGACCACGGTCCGCCGGGCCTGGCTGATCGCCAAGAGCTGCCAGGCCGAGGCCCTGTGCCAGCAGCTGATGAAGCACTCCACCGTGGCCGGCCCGATGGCCGGATCCACGCCGCGGGCCGAGTCCGCCCAGGCGCTGAGCCGGGCCGAACGGCGGGTGGCCAAACTGGCCGCGATCGGCTACACCAACCGGGAGATCGCCGCCCGGCTCTACATCACCGTGAGCACCGTCGAACAGCACCTGACCAGGGTGTACCGCAAGCTCAACGTGAACCGGCGCAGCGAGCTGTCGGTCAGCCTCCAGTCCGATATCGCCACCAGCGCCTGAACCTGGGTGTAGCACTAGATTCGGTCTCACGCCCGCCGGCCTGACCGGATATCCGTGCCATCCTGCCCGCGCCGCCAGATGGGATCGACAACGGGAGGTTTGCCTTGTCCGCCAGGAACTTTCACGACCTGAACCGGGCGATAGGCCAGCTGCGCCGCTGCATCGACGCGCTGCACCGGACGCACGGCGGCGGCGCGGCCGTCGGCCGGCTGGCCAATTCCTTCGAGCGGCTGGAGATCGACGCCGCCGAACTGTCCACACTGGACCGCGCCCGGCCCAGGGAGCGCAACGTCGTCTACATCACCGACGAGCCCTACGATCCGGTGATCTGGCACGGCGCCGACGACGAGGGCGTCGGCGGCCACCGCCTCGGCCCCCACCACGCCGAGCTCTGAGCCCCCCCGCCACACCGCTCGCCCCCAGCCCCCCAGCCCCCAAGATCAAGGGACCGATCCTCTCGTTCAACGTCATGAAGGGCCCCATCATGACGTTCAACGCCAGTATGGGGCCCTTCATGACGCTCCGATCACCGCCGCAGCGGGGAGGTCCCGCTCAGGCAGCTGCGTCCCCGACCGCCGCGCTTGGCCGCCAGCAGGGCGGCGTCGGCGGCCATCAGCATGGGCTCCAGGTCGCTGCCCGCGTCCCGGGTGGCGACCCCGACCGAGGCGCTCAGCCCGGTCAGGGCGACCTGCCCGTCGCGGGCGCTGACCGTGTCCAGCCGAGTGCCGCTCAGCTCGGTGTTGATCCGCTGCGCCACGTCGAGGGCGGCGTCGGCGTCGGAACCGGGCAGCAGGGCCAGGAACTCGTCGCCGCCGTAGCGGGCCAGCAGGTCACGGCCGCGCGTCACCGACCGCAGCACGGTGGAGAACCGGCGCAGCGCCTCGTCGCCGGCCAGGTGACCGTGCACGTCGTTGATCCACTTCAGCTTGTCCACGTCGGCGATGAGCAGCGCCACCGGACCGCTCTCCTCGGCCAGCAGCCGGGTGGCGTGGTGATCCCAGGCGCCCCGGTTGTAGAGGCCGGTCAGCCAGTCCAGACCGTCGTGGATCAGCGGCCGGCCGCAGGTCGGACACACCGCCTGCGAGCACTCGCGGGCGGCGCGGCGGGCACGGAGCCGGCGGTCCAGGCCGAATAGCACGGTCCTTCACTTCCCAGCGACGAGGTGTACGGGCTTGCTGACAGACGGTAGCCAGCCGAGCGTGGAGCAGTCCACGTGCGGATTGCACACCCGGGCCGGCCCGATCAGGCCAAGCGCACATGGGCCGGGCCCGCCACGCTGAGTAGCATCCGACCTCCCCTGTGGAAGGACCGGAGATGGTTTCCGACGATTTCGCCCTCTCGCGTGTGCCGGCGTCGGCGCGATACCCCTGGCTGTCGGTGGCCACCCAGCGCTTCGGCCAGATCTCCGGCCTCAGCCAGTTCCTGCTCGGCGCCACCCTGGGCTTCGGGCTGCCGTTCTGGCAGGCCTTCCTGGCCTTCACGCTCGGCGCGGTGCTGCTGGAGCTGGTGGCCATCGCGGTCGGCGTCATCGGCCAACGTGAGGGTCTGTCGACCTCGGTGCTGGCCCGCTGGACCGGCTTCGGCCGCGGCGGCGCGGCGGTGGTCGGCCTGGTCATCGGCCTGTCGGCCACCGGCTGGTTCGGCGTGCAGTCGCAGCTGGCCGGCAGCAGCCTGGCCCGGCTGCTGGGCCTGCTCCCGGTCTGGGCCTGGTCGCTGCTGTTCGGCCTGCTGGTCACGCTGATCGTCAGCTACGGCTTCCGCTGGATGGCCTGGACCGCCTACCTGACCGTGCCGGCGTTCCTGATCCTGGCCGGCGTCTCCGTGATCACCGAGCTCGGCCGGCACGACCTGGGCACGCTGCTGACCGACGCGCCGCCGGGCCCGCAGCTGACGCTGGTGCAGGCGGTCACGCTGGTGGCCGGCCAGTTCATGGTCGGCGCGGTGATCACCCCGGACATGACCCGCTTCAACCGCTCGGCCGCCGACGTGGTCAAGCAGACCGTCCTGGGCATCACGCTGGGGGAGTGGGTGATCGGCTCGGTGGGCGTGCTGCTGGCCCACGCCGTGCGCAGCAGCGACGTGTCGGCCATCGTCACCTCGTCCACCGGCCTGATCGGCATGATCGTGATCGTGGCGGCCGCGCTCAAGGTCAACGACTGGAACCTGTACGTGTCCTCGTTGGGACTGGCCAACTTCCTGTCCACGGTGTTCGGGCGCACCGTCCACCGGGCCCGGCTGTCGGTGGTGCTGGGCGTGCTGGGCAGCGTGCTCGGCGCGGTCGGCATCCTGTCCGGCTACACCGGGTTCCTGTCCCTGCTGGCGGTGGCCTTCCCGCCGATCCCGGCGATCATGGTGGCCGAGTACTTCGTGGTCAAACGATGGCGCGGGCAGCTGGCCGCCGGCGCGCTGCCGGCGACCTCGCCGACCTGGGTGCCGGCCACGCTGGTCATCTGGCTGGTGGCCTCGCTGGCCGGCCGGTTCGTCACGATCGGCCTGCCCAGCGTCAACGCGCTGATCGCGGGCTTCCTGCTGTACGTGCTGGCCGGCCGGCTGGGCCTGTTGCGCGGCTACGGCACGCATCTCACGGAACCGTTGCCAGCACAACAAAGTGTGGTTCAGTAGGCTGGCCGGATGCGTGTCGGCATCGACGTCGGGGGCACCAACACCGACGCCGTCCTGATGGACGGGACCAAGGTCATCGCGGCGGTCAAGACCCTGACCACGGAGGACGTCACCTCCGGCATCGTGGCCGCGCTGAGAGAGCTCGAGACCCACGCCCGGCTGGCCGACGTGCGCGCGGTGATGATCGGCACCACCCATTTCATCAACGCCCTCGTCGAGGCCAACCGGCTGGCCCCCACCGCCGCGCTGCGCTTCGGGCTGCCGGCCACCGCCGCGCTGCCGCCGATGGTGGACTGGCCGGAGTCGCTGGTGAAGGCCGTGCGCGGGCGTTCCTACCTGTGCCACGGCGGTTTCGAGTACGACGGGCAGACCATCTCCGACCTCGACGAGGCCGAGATCCGGGCCGCCGTCGCCGACATGCGCGAGCACGGCGTGCGCGGCGTCGCCGTCTCCTCGGTGTTCTCGCCGGTCAGCGCCGACCACGAGCTGCGCGCGGCGGAGATCATCGCCGCCGAGGCGCCGGAGCTGGTGGTCAGCCTGTCGCACGAGATCGGCCGGCTCGGCATGCTGCAACGGGAGAACGCCACCATCATCAACGCCGCCCTGGGCGAGATGGCCGTGCAGATCGTCGACGGCCTGGCCGCCGCCGTGCGCGGGGCCGGCATCCAGGCCCCGCTCTATCTGAGCCAGAACGACGGCACGCTGATGGAGATCGAGTACGCCCGGCGCTACCCGGTCGCCACCTTCGCCTCCGGGCCGACCAACTCCATGCGGGGCGCGGCCTTCCTGTCCGGTCTGTCCGACTGCGTGGTGGTCGACGTCGGCGGCACCACCACCGATGTCGGTGTGCTGCAACGGGGATTCCCCCGGGAGGCGGCCACCGAGGTGATCGTGGCCGGCGTGCGCACCAACTTCCGGATGCCCGACGTGGTGTCGATCGGGCTCGGCGGCGGGTCTCTGGTTCGCGGGGACCAGGTCGGCCCGGACAGCGTCGGCTACCGGCTCACCCAGAAGGCGCTGGTGTTCGGCGGCGACGTGCTGACCGCCACCGACATCGGCGTCGCCGCCGGCGCGCTGGACATCGGGGACGCCGAACGCGTGCGGCACCTGACCGCCGACTTCGTGCGGGACGCGCTGGCCGCCATCGAGGCCAAGATCAGCGAGGTGATCGACCGGATGCGCACCTCGCACGAGCTGCCGCCCATCGTCGTGGTCGGCGGCGGCGGTTTCCTGGTGCCCGACGACCTGGCCGGCGTCGGGGCCGTGCACCGCACGGAGCACTTCGCGGTGGCCAACGCCATCGGGGCGGCCATCGCGCAGGTCGGCGGCGAGGTCGACCGCATCTACCCGTTGCAGCCCGGGCGTCGGGACGCCGTGCTGGACGAGGCCAAGCAGGAGGCGGTGGACCGCGCGGTCGCCGGCGGCGCCGACCCGAACCGGGTGGAGATCGTCGACGTGGACGAGGTGCCGATCGCCTACCTGCCCGGCAACGCCACCCGGATCCGGGTCAAGGCCGTCGGCGACCTGATGATGGCGGGGCCGGTGTGAGCCGCGAGCTGACCGCCGAGGACCTCCCCGACATCGCGCGCGGCGCGGCCCTGCTGGGCACCGGCGGTGGCGGCGACCCGTACCTGGGCCGGCTGTTGGTGGAGCAGGAGTACCGGCAGGGCCGCCGGGTCCAGCTGCTCGACCCGAGCGAGATCGCCGACGACGCCCTGGTGATTCCCAGCGCCGGCATGGGCGCGCCGACCGTGCGGGTGGAGAAACTCCCGCGGGGCAACGAACCCAGCCTCGCGCTGCGCACCCTGGAGGAGCACCTCGGGCGTTCGGCCGACGCGACCATGCCGATCGAGTGCGGCGGCTCCAACTCGATGGTGCCGCTGCTGGTCGGGGCCCAGCTCGGGCTGCCGGTGATCGACGCCGACGGCATGGGGCGGGCGTTCCCGGAGCTGCAGATGCAGACCTTCGGCGTGTACGGGGTTTCCGGCTCGCCGCTGGCCTTCAGCGGCGCGCACGACGAACGCGGCGTGATCGACACCGGGGCCGACAACAAGCGGCTGGAACGGCTGGCCCGCGGCGTGACCGTGCAGATGGGCGGCACCGCCAGCATCGCGCTGTTTCCCATGTCCGGCAAGGATGTCCGACGCACGGCCGTGCCCGGCACGATCACCCTGGCCCTGCGCATCGGCCGCTGCCTGCGGGAGTCGCGCGACCGGCACGTCGATCCGTTCGAGGCGCTGGTGGCGCTGTTCAAGGACACCATGTACGAGCACGCCCGGCCGGTGTTCCGCGGCCGGATCGTCGACGTCGAGCGGCGGACCACCGGCGGCTTCGCCCGGGGCAAGGCGCTGATCCAGGCCTTCGGCGGGGATTCCGTGCTGTCGCTTGCCTTCCAGAACGAGCACCTGGTGGCCACTGTGGACGGACGGGTGCGGGTGGTGGTGCCCGACCTGATCACCGTGCTGGACACCGAGACCGCCGAGCCGATCACCACCGAGGCGCTGCGCTACGGCCAGCGGGTCACCGTGTTCGCCGTCTCCGCGCCGCCGATCATGCGCACCCCCGAGGCGCTGGCCGTGTTCGGGCCGCGGCAGTTCGGGCTGGATCTCGACTTCACGCCGGTCGAGGAACTCGAGTGACGACAACCTCCCTGGGGCTGGACGACGTGGACGCGCTGCGCCGTGGCGCGGCCCTGCTCGGCTCCGGTGGCGGTGGCGACGCCCAGCTCAGCGGATTGTGGCTGGCCAAGGAACTCACCGACGGCCGGCGGCTGAGCATGATCGACGCCGACGAGCTGGCCGACGGCTGGGTGCTGACCCTGTGCGCCGCCGGCTCGACCGCCTCGGTGGCCGTGGAGAAGCTGCCGGCCGGCGACGAGCTGAGCCGCTGCGTGGCCATGGCCGAGAAGTACCTCGGCGTCACCATGGACGCGATCGCGCTGCTGGAGATCGGCGGCAGCAACGCGTTGTTCCCGTTCATCGCCGCCGCCCAGACCGGAAAGCCCGTGGTGGACGGGGACCTGATGGGCCGGGCCTTCTCCCGTCTGGACCAGACCGTTGCCGCGCGTGAGGATCTGCTCGGCGCGTGGGTGTGCGCAGAGGCCCATGGCGCGGCGATGGTGGTCGACGGCGTCGACGCCCACACCGCCGAGCGGGTGCTGCGCGGCGCGCTCACTGGCCTCGGCGGCTGGGCCGCGCTGGCCTATCCGGCCATCCGCGCCCCCCGGTTCCGGGAGATCATGTTGCCCGGCACCGTGACCGCGGCGCTGGAGCTCGGCCGCCAGCACCGGATCGGCTCCGAGGGCGGCGACGACGGCGCGGCGCTGGCCGACCGGCTCGGCGGCGTTTTCCTCGGCCAGGGCACGGTTCTCGAGGTCTACCGCTACACCGGCCGGGCTTTCGCCAGCGGCAGCGTCGCGGTGCGCATCGCCGACGGCCAGCACGTGCTGCGGGTCGAGATGCAGAACGAGTACACGATGGTGCTGCACGACGGCGAGGTGGTGGTCACCACGCCGGACGTGGTGTGCCTGCTGGACGCGCACACGTTGCAGCCCATCCAGACCAGCCAGGTGCGGCGCGGGCACGAGGTGGTCGCGCTGGCCCTGCCGGTGCCGGACCGGTTGTGGCAGAAGGACATCGTGCAGCGATTCGGGCCTCGGGCCTACGGCCTGGACGCCGATCCCAGGAGGGCGAGCTGGTGAAGGGCAGTCACGAACCGGTGTCGCTGCGCCAACTGGTGGCGCATCCGGCACTGGACGGCGCGCGAGTCGTCGGGGGCGCGGCCCTGGACGGTGTGGTGCGCAGGGTGACCGTGCGGCCCAGCGTCGACGCCGCCGGGCTCGGCGGCGGGGACCTGATCGTCGTGGCCGGGCTGGAGGACGCCACCGGCTGGCAGGTGGAGGCCGGCATCCGGCGCTGCGCCCTGGCCGAGGTCGCCGGCCTCGTGCTGCCGGCCGGGCGGCGGGATCCCTTGGCCACCAGCATCTTGCTGGCCGAACGCCTCGGCCTGCCGCTGGTGCTGCTGGCCGAGGCGGCCAGCCCGCACGACGTCGCGCTGCGCCTGGCCCAGCTGGTCAGCACCCCGGAAGTCGTGCGCTCCGAACACGTTCTCCGGTTCGTGCGGCGGATTCGGGGGCAGGTCGACAGCCTCAGCTCCGTCACCAAGACCGCGTCCGAGGTGCTGTCCGCGCCGGTGTCGGCGTTGAGCGCCGACGGTGAGCTCGTCACCGGCGGCCACTCGCCGTCGGCCTTCCGGCGTGATCTCACGCTGCCCCAGGTCGTCACCGAGGACGAGACCACCTACGTCATCCACCCGGTGATCGCCGGCTCCGCTCCACTGTGGATAGTCGCCGCGCTGCGGCAGCCGGCCGTGACGATGATCGAGATCGCCCAGGCCGTGCTGTCCGCCGCCGAGCCGTGGGTGCTGGCCTGGCTGGCCACCCAGCGGCTCGACGCCGAACGCGACGCCCGCGCCCGCACCACCCTGCTGGCCGATCTCCTGCGCCTGCGGGAGGATGCCGGCGCCGTCGTGCGGCACCGGGCCGCCATCCTCGGCTGGCGGCTCGACGGCTGGCACATCGGCATCTATCTGCGGCGCCTCAACGAATCCCCGGCCGACAACCTCGCCGACCGCGACGAGGTGCTGCGGGCCCTGGAGGACAGCGGCATCGGCGGTCCGCTCGTCGAGCAGTCCGACGGCTGGGTCGCCTGGCACACCGGCAAGTCCGAGCCGTCCCCGGCCGACGTCAACCTGCTGCTCGGATCCGTCCGGGATGCCTTGGGGCACTTGGGTTCCCGCATCGAGATCGCCGCCGGTGTCGGCCGGGCCGCCGCCGGTACCGGTGGTCTCGGCCGCACCGTCGAAGAGGCCCGCGAGGCCGCCCTGTCGGTCGATCCCACCGTCTCCGACCCCGGCCACGACGCCCTCGTCGCCCACATCGACGCCCTCGGCGTCGGCCGCCTGGTCCGGGCCTGGACCCGGTCCCGGTCGGCCCGGGCCCTGGCCAGCACCCTGCTCGCGCCCCTGGCCGACCAGGACCTGCTGCTCAACACCCTCGACGTCTACCTCGAACACGAGTCCTCGGTCGTCGCCACCGCCGCCGCCCTCGGCCTGCACCGCAACACCGTCTCCGACCGCATCACCCGCACCCAGCGCCTGCTCGGCGTCAACCTCCGCGACCCCGACGACCGGTTGGCTGTCGAACTCGCCTGCCGGACGCTGCGGCCCAAGGTCCGCGAACCCCGTCCGGAGTGAGCTACCCGGCCCGGGTCAACGCGTCCCGCAAGCCGGCCCGGGCGGTGATTCCCAGCTTGGGGAAGATGCGGTACAGGTGCGCCCCGACGGTCCGGTGCGAGACGAAAACCCGTTCGGCGATCTGCTTGTTGCTCAGGCCCGACGCGGCCAGCTGGGCGATCTCCAGCTCCTGCGCGGTGAGCAGGGCGCTGGAGGGAGAGACGACGGCTTGGCCGGCGGCGCGGAGTTCCTGGGTGGCGCGCAAGGCCCAGGGCTTGGCCCCGAGCTGGTCGAAGGTGGCCTCGGCGTCGCTGAGCGGGGCCCGTGACGCGACAACGGCCCTGGCCCGGCGGAGGCGTTCCCCGTAGGCGAGCTGAACGCGGGCGAACTCGAAACGCCAGCGGCCGGCGCCGGGCACCGCCAGGGCGGCGTCGAACAGGGAGAACGCGTGCTCGTTGTCTTCGGCGCACATGGCCGACGCGCCGCCGACGAGCATGGCCAGCCGGGGGGAGAGACGGGCGATGTGGTTGCGGTGCAAGGCGGCGACGTGCGCGGAGGCCTCGGCCCGGTGGCCGGACCGGACGGCGGCTTCGACGAGGTCGAGCGGATGGCGCACGGCCAGCGGCTGGTTCCGGGGGAGCTGCCCGGCCGGGGTGACGGCCGTGGCAGCTCGATAGGCGCCTTCGTAATCCCCACTGCCCAGAAGGGAAATCGCCCTGGCGTGCTGGGCGAACGCGACGGCGAGCCCGACGCCGCGCGGCGTGGCCCAGCCGACGATGTCGTCGAACAGCGCGTTGGACGTCTCCACGTCGCCGCGAACGCCGGCCAGCAGCATGTGGATGTGGTGGAAAAGCCAGGTGGAGAACTGGAATCCGGCGACCTCGCAGGCATCGAGGCCCTCGTCGGCTAGCCGGGCGGCCTCGTCCCACCGGCCGGTGAGGACGTTTTCCCGGCACAGGTGGGACAACGCGCCGATGTGGCGGCGGATCGGGCCGTGCTCACGGCTCTGCCGCACCACCCGCCACAGCGGTTCTCGCAGGTCACCGGCGCGGTCCAGCGGCGTCACGGCGTAGGCGATCGAGGTGACGCGGGACAGGTCGCCGTCGTGGTGGGCGGCTTCGACGACGGAGTCGGCCTCGCCCAGCGCGGTGTGGGCGGTCCGGGCCGGGTCGGGGTACGTCTTGAGCGTGAGGCCCAACACCCCGGGCAGCTCGGGTCGAACGCGGCCGGCCACGGTGAGATAGGCGTCCCACAGCTCCGGTTTCCCGCTGTACCAACAGAATTCCTGCAACGCGCCGAGGGCGGCGATCAGCGCCGGGTCCTCGGCGTCGTAGTCGTGGGTCCCGTCGGCGATGGCGTCCAGCAGCAGCCGGCAGGCGGTCTCCATCGTGCAGTCGGTGTTGATCATCAGGTAGACGGTTGTCACCGCCGCCCGCAGCGATTGCCGGCCATCGGGGTCGAGCCGCCGCGCGTCGGCCAGCAGCTTGGCCGCGGTGGCCAGATCCCCGGTCACCTGCGCGCCGGTGTGCGCGGCCTCGGCCAGCCGCCGGCTCTTGTCCACCGCCAGCGGGCTCAGCTCGGCCGCCCGGGTCAGCAACGCGATCGCCCCGTTGCCGTCGCCGCGAACCAGGGCCTGGCCGGCCGCCTGCTCCAACGCCGCCGCCACCTGCGCATCCAGCCGTACCGAGGCTTCGGCCAGGTGCCAGGCCCGGCGTTCCGGATCGGCGTCCAGGGCGTCGGCCAGCGCCCGGTGGGCCCGGCGGCGCTCCGCGGCGGTGGCCATGTCGATCACGGCCGCACGGATCAGCGGATGCCGGAACTCCACGCGCCGTCGGCATTCCTCGACGCGCACCAGTCCTTCGGCCTCGGCTTCCGCCAGGTTCCCAACGGCGGCCGACTCCACCACGCCGAGACGTCCGGTGGTGTCGAGCGCGGCCGTTAGCAACACCTGCCGGCCGGCTGCCGAGAGAGTGGCCACCCGCGCGCCGAACAGGGCCTGGAGCCGCCGGCTCAGCGGCAGCAACGCCGGCAGCGCCTCCTGCGCCGCGGCCTGTGGCGCGCTCAGCGCCGTCGGCAATTCCAGCAGTGCCAACGGGTTTCCCCGCGCCTCGGCCAGCAGACGCCGCCTCACCCGGGGCGCGAGCCGTGGAAACCGCCCCGCCAGCAACAGAGTGGCCGAGTCCTCGTCCAGCCGCTCCAGCTCGAACTCGGTCAGGCCACACCGCCTCAGCACGCTGTCGTGCCCGCTCCTGGCCGCCGCGAGCAGGCCGATCCGGCTACCCCGGATCCGCCGGGCGACAAAGCCCAGGACCGTCGCACTCGCCCGGTCGATCCACTGCACGTCGTCCACCACGAGCAGAACCCGTTGCCGCTGCGAGAGAAGCCTCAGCAGCGCCAGGGTAGCGGTCGAGATCACCAGCGGCGCCGGCGTCGCCCCCGCCCGGCAGCCCAGAGCCACCTCCAGCGCCCGTCGGTGCACGTCACCGAGCCCGTCGACCCCCTCCAGCGCCCCCACCAGGGCCTGGTTCAGCGCCCCGAACCCCAACCCCGCCTCGAACTCCGCCCCCGCCGCCCGCAACACCCTCGCCCCACCCGCCGCCGCCTCCTCGGCAGCCGCGTCCAACAGTGCCGACTTGCCGACCCCCGCCTCCCCGAACACGAGCAGGGCTCGACTGCCTACCCTGGCCGACTCGCCGGCCCTGGCGTCCCCGAACACGAGCAGGGCTCGACTGTCCGCCCCGGCCGACTCGCCGGCCCTGGCGTCCCCGAAGACGCGCAGGGTCCGGCTGTCGTCCGCGTCGACCGTGGCCATCTGGGCGTCCCCGAAGACGCGGTGGGTTCGGCTGGTGTCCGCGAAGAACTCGCGGATGTGGCTCAGTTCCGCGGTCCGGCCGACCAGTGGCCTCGTCGCCCGGCCCCCGGCCGCCCGTTGTTCCAGCATCGTCCCCCCGATCACGGTCGGCGCTCCCCGTAGGAGAGATGCCCAACCGAACCTTCATGTTGCGTGACCTGCATCACATGGCTTGTTGGCCGGTCACGCCCTCTATAGTCGGACGCCGGCTCGTCGCCGGGATAAGGCATTCGGCCGTGGCCGAAAGGGTGGACGGCGAGCCGGGTCGAGGTGTATCACTGGTTCGGGGGGTGTGCTTCCGGTGCGAGAGCCCGATGGGTTTCGCGCGGCCGTGCGATTGGTTGGGCGGGCTGCCGAACTGGCGCGCGTCCGCGATTTCTTCGCCGTTGACGCCGACAATGACCGTGCACTCCTGCTGTCCGGAGAAGCCGGAGTCGGCAAATCGGCGCTGGCCGACGCGGTCGCCAATACCCTCGCCGCCGACGGGGTTCTGGTGGTGCGGGCCGAGGGCGGCGAGTTCGAGTCCGAGGTGAGCTTCGCCACGCTCAACCAGGCGTTCTTGCCCCTTCTCGACGCCATGAACGGCCTGCCGGACGCCTATCGGATCGCCCTGGAGGCGGCCCTGGGATTCAGCGCAGAAACGGCTCCCGAGCCGCTGGTGATCGGCAATGCCGTGCTGGAGTTGCTGAATACGGCCGCGATCGAACGGCCGATCGTGCTCATTGTCGACGATCTTCCGTTGATCGACGACGCCAGCGCGGGTGTGCTGGATTTTGTCGCGCGCCGGCTGCGGGGAAGCCGGGCCGGACTGCTGGCCGTCGCCCGTTCCGGCCCGCGTAAACGGCTCGACGGAATCCCCGAGCTCGAATTGGCGGAGCTCGACGAGGAAGCGTCGAACCAGCTGTTGGCGGCGCGGTCGCCAAGATTGGCGCGCGTTGTGCGACGCCGACTGCTGGCCGAGGCCCGTGGCAATCCACTCGCCCTGCTCGAACTGCCGGCGGTGCTGACCGAACCCCAGGCCACGGGTCTGGCGGCGCTCCCGCCCCTGTTGCCGCTGACTCCCCGCCTGCTGGCCGCTTTCGGTGCCAGGATGGGGAAGTTGAGCCCGTCCGACCGCCGGCTGCTGTTGCTCGCCGCGCTCGACGGAACCGGCGACCTGGCCATTGATGACCTCGCCGCCGCCGAGCGCGAGGGCTTGGTGCGCATCGACACGACCGTGGAGTTCGCTCACCCGTTGATTCGCTCCGCCGTGGTCGCGGTGTCGACGAGCAGCGAACGCCGCGAGGCGCATCGCGTGTTGGCCGGCGGACCCCGCCGGTCGCCGGAACGGCTGGCGTGGCATCTCGCCGAGGCCACCGTGCACCCGGACGAGCAGGTCGCCGCGCGGCTGGCCGATCTGGCCGACGCGATCATGCGCGACGGCGACGCCGCCGGCGCCGCCGAGACGCTGACCCGGGCGGCCGAGCTGAGTCCGGGGGCGCGGGAGCGAGGTCGCCGGCTGGCTCTGGCGGCGTACCTCTGCGCCGAGGGCACCGGTGCCCTCGACACCGCCGCCGCCCTGCTGGAGGAGGCGCGCCTCGCCGACCCCGACATCGGCCGCTGCCTGCACGCGGCCATCGCCGCCTGCTACGTCCTGCTCGGCAGCGGCGGCGGCATGGACGTGGTCGCCCATGTTCTGGTGCACGCCATCGAGAACGTCGAGGACCCGGCCGACAGCGCGCTCGACGACGCCCTGCACGCCCTCAACATCGTGTGCTGGTACGGCGGAAACCTCCAGACCTGGCAAGCCTTTCACCTGGCGGTGGACCGCCTCGGACCGGCTGCCTCGCCGGTGCTGGCCCTGATCGCCAAGACGTTCCCCGATCCCGCCCGCACCGGGCGGAAAGCGCTTGCCGACGTCGACGCGATCGTGGATTCCGCCTACGAGGAACAGGATCTGACCCGCGTCGTGCGGATCGCCACCGCCGTGCGCTATCTGGACCGCGTCGGCGACCTGCGCGACCCCCTGTGGCGAGTCGTGCGTCAAGGACGCGACGGCGGGCCCACCCGACGCCACCTCACCGCGCTCATGCATCTGGCCGTCGATGACGTTCTCGCCGGCCGCTGGGACGAGGCCGCCCGGCTGGCCGTCGAGGGCCTCGACATCTGCGGACGGACCGGATATCGATTCATCGCCTGGCAGTTCCAGTACAGCCAGCTGCTGCTGGCCGGCGGCCGTGGCGACCTGAGCACCGCCACCTCGTTGTACGAGAAGATGATCCGCTGGGCCACGCCCCGAGGCGTGGAGGCCGCCGCCGTTTCCGCCCGTCAGGCCTACACTCTGGCGTTGCTCGGCGACGGCGACTACGAGGCCGCCTACCGCTCCGCGATCGCCGTCACCCCCGCCGGCGAACTCCGTTCCCATACGCCCCAAGCCTTGTGGGGCGCTTTCGATCTCGTCGAGGCCGCCGTCCGGACCAACCGTCACGCCGAGGCCGCCGCCCACGTACGGGCCCTCACTGACGCCGGTGTGGCCGACCTTTCACCCCGCTTGGCCATGCTTGTCGCCGGCGCCGCCGGCCTCACCGCCCCCGACGACACTCAGGCGCTGCACCACTTCGAACGGGCCCTCACCCTCCCCGGCGCCTCTCGCTGGCGCTTCGAGTTCGCCCGCATCCAACTCGCCTACGGCGAACGCCTGCGCCTGGCCCGCGCCACCACCCAGGCCCGGGCCCAGCTCGACGCCGCCATGCTCACCTTCCGCGACCTCGGCGCCCTCCCTTGGGCCTCGCGCGCCGCCCAGGTCCTCCGCGCCGCCGGCCGCCCCGATCCCGCCACCCTGCTGCGCGGCGAGCTCACCGTTCAGGAACACGAGGTCGCCCAGCTGGCTGCCGCCGGCCTCACCAACAAACAGATCGCCGCCCGCCTGCTCCTGTCGCCCCGCACCGTCAGCACGCACCTGTACCACGTCTTCCCCAAGCTCGGCATCACCTCCCGCGCCGGTCTCCGAGACGCCCTCACCTCCCTCGACCACGGCGAAAACCCCTGATCCCCCGGCAAGCCGGCCCTGGCCGCGAGGGTTGCGCCGATGTCTCCTAGTCCCCGCTTCTCTGCCGCATTCCCCCCTTTCACTATTTAAGTAGTGGAACGTGCTAGCCTGGCCGGGCGCTGAAGGGAGACGCGGATGGTCGAGGGGCAGCCCCCGGTGCGAACCGAGGGCCTGGGCAAGAAGTACCGGCGGGGATGGGCGCTGCGTGACTGCACGCTGACCATCCCGCCGAACCGGCTGGTGGCCCTGGTCGGGCCGAACGGGGCGGGCAAGAGCACGCTGATGGGGCTGGTCACGGGGCTGACCCGGGCCACGGCCGGCGAGATCGCGGTCTTCGGCGACGCGCCGGGCGGCCGGGGACTGCACCCGGCAGTGGCCTTCCTGGCCCAGCAGAAGCCGCTCTACGCCCAGTTCACGGTGGCCGACACGCTGCGGCTGGGCCGGCGCACCAACCCGACCTGGGACCAGGCCTACGCGGAAGGGCTGATCGAGCGGGCGCAGGTGCCGATGTCGGCGAAGGTGGGCACGCTGTCCGGCGGCCAGCGCACGCGGGTGGCGCTGGCGCTGGCGCTGGGCAAGCGGCCACGGCTGCTGCTGCTCGACGAGCCGCTGGCCGACCTGGATCCGCTGGCCCGCGAGACGGTGCTGCGCAGCCTGGTCGAGGAGAGCCGGGAGCAGGGCATCACGGTGGTGCTGTCCTCGCACGTGCTCACCGAGATGGAGGGGGTGTGCGACCACCTGGTGCTGCTGTCGGCGGGCCGGGTGCGGCTCTCCGGCGACGTCGATGCCTTGCTGGACAGGCATGTCCTGCTGGTCGGCCCGCCCGACGGCCGGCCGCCGGTGCCGCCGGACTCGGTGATCGACATCGACCGCACGCCCGGGGCCCAGCAGGTGCTGGCGCCCTCGGCGCTGGCCGACGGCGCGCCGGGCTGGCAGCCGTACCGGCCGACGCTGGGACATCTCACCCTCGGCTACATGCGCAACGAGATCCAGGAGGTGGCCGCGTGATCTGGGTCGTCTGGCGCCAGCAGCGCGCCCAACTGATCAGCTTGCTGGCCCTGCTCGTGGTGGGCGGGGCAGCGGTGGCGGCCCTCGGCTTCTCGATGCTGTCCTATGTGGACTCGCACGGCCTCCAGGTCTGCCTGGCCGGCGGTCTGGAGACGAACAGCCTGTGCCGGCAGGGTGTCAACGACTTCCAGAACATCTGGTTCGACCGGATGAAGGCCGGGCAGCTGGTCATCACCGTGCTGCCGGTGCTGGTCGGCATGTTCTGCGGCGCGCCGCTGTTCGCCCGGGAACTGGAGCAGGGCACGCACGTGCTGGCCTTCACCCAGTCGGTGAGCCGGATCCGGTGGATGGCCAGCAAGTTCGCGGTGACCGTGCCGCCCGCGCTGGTCGTGGTGCTCGGGCTGCAACTGCTGGTCGAATGGTGGGTGAGCGCCGCCGGCGCGATGGGCCCGCTGGCCACCGGCCCGTTCTTCTACCTCACCTTCGACGGCGGCAGCACCGCGCCGGTCGCCTACACGGTGTTCGCCCTCGCGCTGGGCGCGTTCGTCGGCGCGGCCTTCCGGCGCACGCTGGTGGGGATGACGGTGACGCTGGCGGTGTTCACCGCGGCGCGCATCGCGATGTTCACCGTGCGGCGGTATCTGCTGCCGGCCCAGCGAGTCGTCTCGGACGACCCGACGGAGTCGGCCGGCGGCCGGTACTCGCTCGTCGTCCATTACGGCTTTCTCGACGCCAAGGGCGCGCAGGTGCCGTACCAGTCCAACTACAACACCAACTGCGGATCGACCGACGCCACCTCGACGAGCGTCGACTACGCCACCTGCTACCGCCAGCACGGCCTGGCCAAGTCGTTCGCCGACATCATCCCGGCCGACGCCTCCGGCGCCCTGCACCTGGTCGACTCCGCGATCTTCGTCGGGCTCGCCGCGCTGCTCGTGCTGGCCACCGGCTGGGCCGTGCGCCGGCAGGCGTGACCGCCGAGGTGGGCGAGTCCGGGCAGGTGAGCAATTATGCTGACGGTGTGATCGAGTTCCGGATCGACCGACGCTCCGGGGTGGCCACCTACCTGCAGATCGTCCACCAGGCCAAGCAGGCGATGCGACTGGGGCTGCTCGGCCCCGGCGACCGCCTGCCCACGGCCCGCGAGGTGGTGGCGGCCACCGCGGTCAATCCGAACACGGTCCTGAAGGCCTACCGGGAGCTGGAGCACGAAGGACTCGTCGAGGCCCGCCGCGGCCTGGGCACCTTCGTGACCCGGTCGCTGACCGTCGACGCCATGCACCGGCACGGCCCGCTGCGGGTCCAGCTGGCCGACTGGATGGTCCAGGCCGCCGACACCGGCCTCGCGGTCGACGACGTGGACGCCCTCTACAACGACGTCCGCGCCGAGCAATACCCGATCGGAGAAGAAAAGCCATGAGCGCCACCGACTCGTCCGCCTCGGACGGGACGGCCCCGGACCAGGTGGCCCACGACCAAGACCGGATGGCTGAGGACTGGATGGCGCAGGACACGGCGGCCCACGAGGATGCGGCCCAGGAAGATGCGGCCCACGAGGATGCGGCCCGGGAGCCGGTTGCACTGCGGGCCGAGGGGCTGTCCAAGCGCTACGGGCGGACCCGGGCGCTGGCGGACTGCTCGTTCGCGCTGCCCGAGGGCCGGGTGATCGCGCTGGTCGGCCCGAACGGGGCGGGCAAGAGCACCCTGCTGTCGCTGGCGGCGGGGCTGATCAAGCCCACCAGCGGCTCGATCAGCGTGCACGGCACGCCGGTGCGGGGCCGCATGCATCCGGACATGTCGTTGCTGGCCCAGCACCGGCCGCTCTACCCGGACTTCACCGTCCGGGAGATCATGCGGACCGGGGCGGCGATGAACGAGCGGTGGTCGCAGTCGCGCGTCGACGAGGTGCTCGACGCGCTGGCCGGCGTGGACCGCGACGCCAAGGTGCGCACCCTGTCCGCCGGCGCCCGCACCCAGGTGGCCATCGCGCTGGCCCTGGGCCGGCTGCCCAAGGTGCTGCTGCTGGACGAGCCGCTGTCCGATCTCGACCCGCTGGCCCGGGACGAGACGCTGCGCATCGTCATGACCGAGGTCGCCGAGCGCGGCACCACCGTGCTCATGTCCTCGCACCTGCTCAGCGACCTCAGCGAGGTTTGCGACCACCTGATGCTGGTCGACGAGGGCCGGGTCCAGCTGGTCGGTGACGTCGAGGACGTGCTCGCCGACCACCAGGTCTTCGTCGGTCCCCCGGCCGAGGAGTCGGCCGTGCCCGGCGCCGTCGTCTCCGCCTCCCGCACCGAACGCCAGGCCACCCTCCTGGTCCGCGGCGCCGACACCGTGCCCGACGGCTGGGCCGCCGAGCAGCCCGACCTGGAATCCCTGGTCATGGGCTATCTTCGCGCCTCCCGGGACCGCCGCGTGGCCGCCAGTCGGAACTGATCCCTCGCCCCGGTAGGACTTCATCGGCGATAGGGTCTCACCCGACAACGACCCGCCTAGGAGGGGCGATGGCCTTCCCGACGCTCGACGGCGTCCACCACCTGAAGTTCCCGGTCAGCGACCTGGCGGCGTCCGTCGAATGGTTCGGCACGGCGCTGGGGGCGCGGCGGCAGGAGGGGCTGGACCACTACGACCTCGACGGGCGGCTGTTCGGGGTCATCCTGGCCGTGCCCGGGCTGGACGTGCCGGTCGAGCTGCGCCTGAGCCCGGAGATGGCGCGGGCCATGGCCGGCTACGACCCCGTCACCTTCAGCGTCGCCGACGATGCCGCGCTGGCGCGGTGGATCGCCCACCTGGACTCGGTCGGCATCGAGCATTCGCCGCCGCTCAGGGGATTCGCCGGCCAGCTGATCACACTGTCCACACCGGACGGTGTGGTGATCCGGCTCTACACCGCCCTGCCCGCGGACCCGTCCACCATCGACATGAACCCCGAGCACACCGACCTCGGCCGCCTCTGAGGTCCGGCATCAGGGTGCGGCGTCGCCACCGGTCGCTCGAGGCGGCGGCCTACGCCCTGGCCGACGGTTCCGATATCCCCGCGTCCGGCGTGCCGGCGTAGTCGGGCAGGTCGATGCCGTTGAGCGCGCGCTCGACCAGCGCCATGAACGCCTCCATGTCGGGCTCCGCACTCGGCAGGGCATCCGGGCCGGGCTGGGCGTCTGGGGCCGGCTGGGGGACGGCGAGGCTTTCCGCGTGCAGGCGGCCGATCTCCTGGTTGGCTTCGACGAAGGAGCGCATCCGCGACTCGTAGGCGGCGAAGCCGGCGTCGGGGGCCCAGTCGGCGGCGGCGAGTTCGCCGGCCAGGAGGTAGGCGCCGACCAGGGCCAAGCCGGTGCCCTGGCCGGACATCGGCGACGAGCTGTACGCGGCGTCGCCGATCAGTGCGACCCGGCCGTTCGACCAGCGGTCCATCACGACCTGGGCGACCTGGTCGAGGTAGAAGTCGGGGGTGTCGTCGAGGTGCGCGAGGATGCGCGGCGTCAACCAGCCCATGTCGGCCGTCTGCGCACGCAGCAGGCGTTTCTGACCGTCGATGTCGCGGTGGTCGACGGTGAAGTCGGCGGCGGGGAAGGTGAACATGGCCATTGCCCGGGCGGCGTCCCGGATGGGCCGCAGGGCGGCGGAGCGCGCGGAGACCCGGTCCTGGTAGTCGATCAGCCAGCGGTCCAGCCCGAACTCGTTGGGCACGCTGAAGAAGGCCAGCACGAGCCCGAGGTGGCGGATGAACCGCTCGCGCGGACCGAAGACCATCGCCCGCAGCGCCGAGTGCAGGCCGTCGGCCCCGATCACCAGGTCGAAGCGTCGCCGGTCGCCGCCGGCGAAGGTGACGTCGACGCCGTCGGCGTCCTGGACGAGCTCGGCGATGCGGTCGCCGAAGAGGTACTCGACACCGTCGCGGGTGTTGTCGTAGAGCACCTGGGACAGATCACCGCGCAGGATCTCGATGTCGGCGATGAAGCCGTCGCCGCCGTCGTCCTCGGCGCGGAAGGTCTCCAGCACGTTCCCGTCGACGTCCACTGTGTACGCGCCGGCGGTGTCGGTGCAGGCCGCGCGCACCGCCTCGTCCAGGCCCATCCGGCGGATGACCTCCTTGGTCACGCCGCGGGCGTCCACCGCCTGCCCGCCGGGACGCAGCTCGGGGGCCCGCTCCACGACGGTCACCTCGGCTCCCCGCCGGCGTAGCCAGTGGGCCAGCGCCGGCCCCGCGATGCTTGCCCCCGCGATCAACACTCTGGCGTCGCTCACCGCACCTCCTGCTGGCCCCACCCGGATCGGCGGCCGAATCGTACCGTCATCCAGGGCTTCGACCGGCGGTTTCGCGGTGTCGTCAGAGATCGAGCGCCGTGACCACCGCGCCGGGGTCGGGGCCCAGGATGGAGGCGAGCCGGGGCGCGAGGTCTCGGCACGCGCCGAGCAACGGTGTCAGCACCCGCGCGAGGCCGCCGGTCCCGAAATGCGCCGACGGCCCGGCGACGGTGATCGACCCGAGGACGGTCGGCTGCTCGCACGCCGAATACGCCAGCAGCGGCGCGGAGACCCCGCTGACGCCGGGATGGTTCTCGCCGTGCGAAACCTCGTGGCCACGGTCGCGGATCGCCCGCAGCTGGTCCGCCGTGATGCCCGCGAGGTCCATGGCCGCCAGCTCGCTCTCGGGCAGGAAGGCCAGGATGATCCGGCCGCTGGCCCCGGCGACCAGCGGTGACCGCTCGCCGAGCACGCCGGCCGGGTCGAGGACCGGGCCCGACGGTGGCGCGACGCCGAGGACAAGGACGCGGGCGGCGCCGGAGCGGAGGTGGAGGACCACCGACTCGCCGGTGGTGTGGGCGAGGCGCGTGATCACGGGATAGATGGCGCGGAGCAGCGCCGGGCGCGGCCCGATGAGGGTGGCGAGGGCGACGGAGCGGCTGGCGAGGCGGTAGCCGGTGCGGCCGAGGTGTTCGAGGTAGCCGGCCCGTTCGAGCTCCGTGAGGATGCGGAAGGCCTGGGATTCCGACAGGCCGACGCGGGTGGCGACGGCGCGCAGGGGCGCGGGCTGGCGCATGCCGGCGAGGGCCTCCAGGACCTGGAGGCCGCGAAGGGCCGTGGTCACCGGGCCATGCTTGCAGATTACGCAAGTTAGCTGGTGGGGGCGGCCGGAGGTGCGGGCCAATGAGGGCATGACCGAAGCGTCCGAACCCGAGGGAGTCACCGGGCGGCTCGTGACCTGGATCCACGAGCTGGCCTGGGACGACGTGCCCGAAGAAGTCCGCACCCATGTCGAGCTGGACCGGGGCATCGACGAGCTGCCGCCGACCGACCGGTTCCAGACCCATGTCACGCTGACGTTCACCGACGGGTCGACCGAGTCCGAGTCGGTGAAGGCCCCGCACGGCAACCCGCTCGACCCCGTCACCAACGAGGAGATCGTCGCCAAGTTCCACACTCTGGCCGACCGCGTCACGACCCCGGAACGGGCCACCGCGATCGTCGACGCCGTTCTCGGGCTCGCCGACGCGGCTGCCATCACCCCGTTGGTGACGCTGCTGGCCGAGCCGGTGGGAAGGGCGATCGGCTGATGAGCACCCCTGCCCGCGCCCGGCTGCGCGAACTCCTTGACAGCAAACGACTTGTCCTCGCCCCCGGTGTCTTCGACGGCCTCAGCGCCCAGCTGGCCAAGCGCACCGGCCAGACCGCCGCCTACCTGACCGGGGCCGGCGTCGCGGCGGCTGGATTCGGCCTGCCCGACATCGGATTGGTGACCCAGACCGAGATGGTGGAGCGAGCGCGGGTGGTGGTGCGCTCGCTGGGCGACGTGCCGCTGCTGGCCGACGCCGACACCGGATATGGCGCGCCCATCAACGTGATCCGCACGGTCCGTGAGTACGAGGACGCCGGCGTCGCGGCGATTCAGTTGGAGGACCAGGCTTTCCCGAAGCGGTGCGGGCATCTGCCGGACAAGGAACTGGTCAGCGCCGACGATTTCGTGCGCACGCTGCACGCGGCGCTGGACGCCCGCACGGACGAAGGGATGCTGGTGATCGCCCGTACCGATGCCCGTGGCCCGCTGGGCCTGGACGAGGCGATCGCCCGCGCCAACCGGTACGCGGCCGAGGGCGCCGACATCCTGTTCGTGGAAGCCCCGCGGAGTTCCCAGGAGATCGAGCGGATCGCCCAGGAGGTCAAGGCGCCGCTGCTGCTCAACCTCGTGATCGGCGGCCTCACCCCGGAGCAGTCGGCGCAACGCTTGCAGGAACTGGGTTTCGCGGTCGCGATCCACCCCTCGGCCGTGCTCGCGCCGGCCGCGTTCGGGGCGTTGACCGCGCTGTGCCAGCTGCGGGGCATCGGCGTCGAGCAGTTCCTGCCGACCACACCGGAGGAGTTCTTCACGCTCGTCGGCATGCGGGAGTGGTTCGAGCTCGGCCAAGCCCACCAAGGGAAAGGGGCCTGAGATGGGCATGACGATGATCGAGCGGATCCTGGCCCGGCGGGCCGGCGCCGCCGAGGTGCGGGCGGGCGACACCGTCACCGTCGACGTGGACATGACGGTGCTGATCGACCTCCAGTTCGCCACGATGTGGTTGCCACCGCTGAGGATCGCCGACCCGGACCGGGTGGCGATCGTGATGGACCACGCCGTGCCCGCGCCGACCGTCAAGGACGCCGCCGGCGGCCCGCACGCGCGGAAGTTCGCCGCGCAGTTCGGGATCGAGCGGTTCTACGACGTCGGCCGGCACGGCATCTGCCACCAGGTGATCGCCGAGAACGGCCTGGCCCGGCCGGGCGAGATCCTGGCCTGCACCGACAGCCACACCTGCGCCGGCGGCGCGTACAACACCGCCGCGCGAGGGCTCGGGCCGGCCGAGGTCTACTCCATCCTGTGCACCGGGCGGACGTGGTTCCAGGCCTCGCCGACCATCCGCTACGAACTCCAAGGCGCGCTGCCCAACGGCGTCAGCGGCAAGGACGTCTTTCTGCACATTGCCAACGCTTTCGGTGACGCCACCGCCATGAACCTGGAGTACGGCGGCCCCGGTCTGGCCTCAATTCCCTTGCCCGACCGGCGAACCATCGCCACCCAGGGCGCCGAGCTCTCCGCCGACTTCTCCACGTTCGCCCACGACGACGTGCTGGCCGAGCACTTCGAGACCCTGGGCGTGACCGGCTTCGAACCGGCGCACGCCGATCCCGACGCCGCCTATGTCGAGGTCCGCGAGATCGACCTGTCGGCCCTGGTGCCGTACGTCGCGCGCCCGGGAACCGTGTCCCGCAACGGGATCCCGGTCAGCGAGGTCGAGCCGCGCACGATCGACCAGGCCTTCATCGGCTCCTGCGCCAACGGCCAGCTCGACGACCTGCGGATCGCCGCCGATGTGTTGCGCGGCAAGCAGGTCTCGCCCGGCGTGCGGCTGATCGTGACGCCGGCCAGCCAGCGGGTGTACCGGGACGCCATGCGCCTGGGCTACCTCCAGGACATCGCCGACGCCGGCGGTGTGGTCACCAACGCCACCTGCGGGGCCTGTTTCGGTTACCACATGGGCGTTGTGGGGCCGGGCGAGGTGTGTCTGACCTCAAGCACCCGCAACTTCACCGGCCGGATGGGGTCTCCGGAAGCCGAGATCTACCTGGCCTCGCCGGCCACCGTCGCCGCCTCCGCCGTCGCCGGCCACATCGTGGGGGCCGACCGGTGAGCGCGCTCACGGTCTCCGGCCGGGTGTGGGTGTTCGGCGACGGCCTGACCACCGACGACATGTACCCGCCCGACGCGATGAAACTCGACCTTCCCGAGGCCGCCAAGCAGGTCTTCTACCACGTGCGGCCCGGGTGGACCGATCTCGTGCGGCCCGGCGACTTCGTGGTCGCCGGCCGCAACTTCGGGCTCGGCTCCTCGCGTCCGGTGGCCGCCCTGCTCAACCAGCTCGGCGTGGCCGCGCTGATCGCCGAGGAGTTCAACTCCCTGTTCTTCCGCAACGCCGTCAACGCCGGGCTGCCGGCGATGACCGTGCCGGCGGCGACTTCGGTCTTCCACGAGGGCGACACCGCCGCCATCGACCTGTCCACCGGCATGTGGCGCAACGAGACCACCGGCGTCGGCGGCGCCGTGCCCGTGCTGCCCGAGCTGGTGTTGGAGATCATCGCCAGCGGGGGAGTGCTGCCGCGGCTGGCCGAGCAGGGCTACCTGCCGGCCGAGCTGGCGACCGTGCTGCGCTCCCCGGGCGTGGCCGCCGCCGGCCAGGGCGGTATTTGAGGTGCTCGGCTGGGTGGGCCGCCGATACCATCGGCCGCTCACCCCGTCTCGAGTGGGAGAGGCCCGATGCCACGCCGATACGTCACGACCGCCATTCCGTACGTGAACTCCAAGCCACACCTGGGCTTCGCGATGGAACTGGTGCAGACGGACGTGATGGCGCGGCACTGGCGGCACCGGGGCGACGAGGTCCGCTTCCTCACCGGCACCGACGACAACTCGTTGAAGAACGCCATCGCCGCGGCGGCGGAAGGCGTGCCGACGCGGGAGTTCGTCGACCGCAACGCCGCCGCGTTCGAAGGCCTGCGTGAGCCGTTGCAGATCAGCTTCGACGACTTCATCCGCACCAGCGCCGACCCCAGGCACGAGGCCGGCGTCGACCGCCTCTGGCGGGCCGCCGACGCGCGGGGTGACTTGTACCGCAAGGACTTCCAGGGTCTGTACTGCGTCGGCTGCGAGCAGTTCTACACCGAGGACGAGCTCGTCGACGGCAACTGCCTGGAGCACTTCACGCCGCCGACCCCGGTCAGCGAGGAGAACTGGTTCTTCAAGCTGTCCCGGTACGAGGACCAGCTGCGGGAGCTGATCGAGTCCGGCCGGCTGCGGATCGAGCCGGAGAGCCGCCGCAACGAGGTGCTCGGCTTCATCAGGACCGGCCTCCAGGACTTCTCGATCTCCCGGTCGACCGAGCGCGCGCGGGGCTGGGGCATCGAGGTGCCCGGCGATCCCGGCCAGGTCGTCTACGTGTGGTGGGACGCGCTCGGCAACTACATCACCGCGCTCGACTACGGCGCCGACGGCGAGAGCTACCGGCACTGGTGGGTCGAGTCCGACGAGCGCACCCACGTCATCGGCAAGGGCATCATCCGCTTCCACGCCGTGTACTGGCCGGCCATGCTGCTCAGCGCCGGACAGCCGCTGCCGACGACGATCTTCGTGCATGACTACCTGACCGTCGAGGGCCGCAAGCTCGGCAAGAGCCTCGGCAACGCCATCGACCCGGTCGCCATCGTCGAGGACTACGGCGTCGACGCGCTGCGCTGGTGGCTGGTGCGCGACGTGCCCCGGGTCGGCGACGCCGACTTCACCACCGAGCGGCTGCTCGCCCGCTACCACGAGGACCTGGCCAACGGCCTCGGCAACCTGGCCAACCGCACCGTCAGCATGGTCCACAAGTACCGCGGCGGCGCCGTTCCGCCGCTGCCGCCGCTGCCCGACATCCCTTTGACCGCCGCCATTTCCGCCGTGCCGGCCGCCGTCGACGCCGCCATGGCCCGCTTCGACTTCCGCACCGCCACCGCGGCGATCTGGAAGATCGTCGAGGAGGCCAACCGCCACGTCGGCGAGGTCCAGCCGTGGACGCTGGCCAAGGCCGAGAAGGCCGGCGACCGGGAGGCCGGCCAACGCCTCAGCGACGTGCTGGCGCTGCTGATCCACGCCTCCCGTGTCGTCGCCGACGAGCTCACCCCGTTCCTGCCCGCCGCCGCCCGCCGCGTCGCCGCCCAACTCGGCGACGGCCGGCCCCGGCTCGGTGAGCCGACGCCCTTGTTCCCACGCCTGGAGGCCAAGGAGAACTGAGTCAGCGCCTGCGGCTCCGACGCCGCCGGCCCTCCAGGTTAGTCGACCGCTGCGGTGCGGGGAGCGCTCAGGATGAACTTCGAGCGGTCCGGTTTCTGGCACATGTCCCAGAAGTCCTCGGCGCGGAACGGGCTGGGGAGAATGATCCGGCCCGCCTGGTTGCGGTAGTAGGTGTTGGCCCGCCGCTCGCGGGTCCACACCAGCTTGCTCATCTCCCGTTCGATGGTGTCGTTGTGCTCGTCATGGGCGGCCTGCGTCACCTCGATCGCACCGCCGCCGTTCTCGACCAGCAACTGGAGGCACTCGAACACGTAGTGGTCGACGGTCTCGGTCATGAAGTTGTGCCCGCCGCCTCCGGTCGCGACGCCGGTGTTGGGCCCGTCGTGGACGAACAGGTTCGGAAAGCCCGGCACCGTCCCGCCGAGGTAGGTGCGGGGGTTCTGGTCGGCCCACACCCTGCTCAGGCGGACGCCGCCACGGCCCACGATGTCGATCGGCGACAGCCAGTCCAGCGTCATGCCGCTCGCCCAGATGATCACGTCGAGCTCGGTCACGGCCCCGTCGGCGGTGACGATGCCGTCCGGCACGACCCGGGCCATCGGTTCGGTGACGAGGTCGACGTGCGGCTGCGCCAGGGCCCAGTAGAACCCGCCGGGGGCGAACTCGCCGGGGTCGCGGATCGGGCGCTTGCCACCGAACGTGAAGTTCGGGGTCAGCTTCCGGGCCAGCTCCGAATCGCGGCCGAAGCAGTCGTGGATGTAGTTCAGGGCTTCCTGCCGGAAGGCCTCGTTCGACGGTGAGATGGACGTCGGATGAGCCGCCATCCATTCCTCGTCGACGAGGTTCATGCGGTAGGAGGTCTCGGACATCAGGTAGAGCTGGGAGAACCGGCTCCAGTGCAGGTAGTAGGGCAGGTGGCGGCGCAGCCAGCGCTCGCTGTCGCTGACGGTTCCGTCGCCGAGCCGATTGGGCACCACCCAGTGCGGCTGCCGCTGGAAAACCGTCAGATGCTCGACTTCGCCCGCGATCGACCCCACCACCTGGATGCCGGCCGCGCCGACCCCGACGACCGCGACCCGCTTGCCCCGCAGATCCACGTCTCGCCACAGGGAAGTGTGGATGGACTCCCCTCGGAAGGACTCGCGGCCGTCGACGTCCGGGTACTTGGGCCGGTTGAGATGGCCGGCGGCGGTGATCACGGCGGCGGCCCGCACCGTCCTGGTGGTGTGCTCCTCGGTGTCCAGAATGGTCAGTTCCCAGACCTGGTCCGCTTCCAGCCACTCCAGGCGGATGACCTCGGAGTTGAATCGCAGATGGCCGGCGAGGTCGTACTTCTTCGCCAGTTCGGTCAGGTAGCTGCGGTACTCGTCGCCGACCGGGAAGAACTTGCTCCAGTCCGGCCGCAACTCGTAGGACAGGGAGTAGTAGATCGACGGGGTGTCCACGGCGACGCCGGGGTAGGTCTGCGACCACCACAGGCCGCCGACTCCCGACGCCTTGTCGTAGACCTCGAAGTCGAACCCGCGGTCGGACGCCTTGATCGCGGCGTCGATCCCGGTCATCCCGGCCCCGATGATCGCCAGGTTCAGCGTGCGCGGCGGCGTCGTCGTGGGCGGGACCGCTCGCTGGTCGGGCACAAAACCGGCCTGCTCCATGCCCATGCGCACGTACCGGTCGGACAACTCCTGCCCGGTGGCGACCCGGGCCATGCGCGTGAACAGTTCCGGTGACGGGTGAAGGTAGTCGGGCTGGTCATCGGTGCTCAGCGTGGCGCAGAGGAGGTCGATCAGTTCGGCGCGGACCTCGGGAGACGCCGTTGGCTCGGCCGGCGATTCGGGTCCTGGCCCGTACATCGACAGGCGTCCGACCCGGTCGCCGTATCGATCGAGCAGTGTCGTGTCACCGGTGACGTGCACTGCGGAGAGCAGGAGGTTGACCGTCTCCGCCGCATCGAGGCGCCGGCGCAGCACGTCGCCGTGCACCACCGACTTCTCGACGTTGTGGGTGAAGCGTGAACGGATTGAGTCGGACATCTGTGTTCCTTTGTTCGATTACTGACCGGCGGACCACACCTGCAGCACCTCGGCGGCAGCCGCGCGTCCCTGGGCACGGCCGGCGGACGCGACCTTGTGTTGGCGGGCGGGGTCGAGGAGATTCGGGCCGATGGCCGCCGTGCTCGCCGCGTCCGGCGCCAGCAGGCTCACGGCTGAGGTCGCGCGCAGCGTGTCGGCCTCGGCGTCGGCGCCCGGGAGCATCCCCATCCCGGCGGGGCTCGGCGCGAGGATCACGACCGCGTCGTGCCCGGCGGCCAGTGCCGAGTTCGTGCTTGACGCCATCCCACCGTCGATCCAGGTCCGGCCGCCGAATCGTTCGACGGGCCAGATGCCTGGCACAGCGCCCGAGGCCGCCGCCGCGTCGACGAGCGCAGTCCCGCCCGCGGCGTCGAACAGGTGGACTTCGCCGGTGTCCGCGTCGGTCGCGGTGATCTGGAGGGCCGCGCTCGGCCAGTCCGTGGTGCGCAGGCGTCGCTCCACCACTGCCCGACGCCGTGCCCACGGGACGGGCTCGGGATGCTGGCGCGCGATCCGGCCCATGTGCCGACCCAGCAGTGAGGGGTCGGCCCCGGCCTCGACGATCGCTTGCCGGTAGGCAGCAGCCACGGCCGGATCCATCGCGGCGGGAATCTCGGTGTCCGTCCCCGCGAAGGCAGCGAGGTCGTCCGGGTCCGAAGCCATCGTCAACGCGACCCCCGCGAACGCGCCCGCCGACGTTCCGATGATCATGTCGGCACTGCTCAGATCGACCTCGGATTCGAGCAGCCCGGCGAGCACGCCCAGCTCCCAGGCGAGGCCGAGGACGCCACCGCCGCCGAGGACGACGGCTCGGCTGTTGTCAGGCATGTGTCACTCCCATTCGTCTCGCGCACGGCCAGGGCTGCGGTGCTGGCTCCGATCCGGCGGCTTCGTCACATCGGGCAGCCGGCGTGAGGAGTCCTCGCGCTATTTCTGCCGTTCATTTCTGCTGTGTGCAGGGGAGGTGACCGGTGATGCGGATGCGGCCCTGTGCCACACTGCAGCAGTGGAGCTCCGTCATCTGCGCTATTTTCTCTCGGTCGCCGAGACCTTGAACTTCTCGCGCGCCGCGGAGACGCTGCACATGGCGTCGTCGCCATTGAGTCGGGCAATCCGACAGCTTGAGGTCGAGCTCGGCGGCCCGCTGTTCGACCGGTCCACCCGTAGCGTCACGCTCACCTCCCTGGGTGAGGCACTCGTGCCGCGTGCACAGCACATGCTGACCGAACACGACGGTCTCGTCCGGGACATGCGACGGCGGGCGAGCGGGCGGCGGGAGATCCTCCTCGGAATGCGGTCGATTCCCCCCGCAATGGCCCGCACGATTGTGGACGACGTCGTGCGCATTGCCGAACCGGATGCCATCGTGCGTCTCCAGCCGTTGCTGTCCCTGTCCCAGCTGGAGGAGATCCTTCGCGGGCGCATGACGTTCGGCCTGGTCAATCGGCGCATCCAGGATCCGCGCCTTCGATATCTGCTGGCGCTGCGCGAGACCGCGGCGATCGCCCTGCCGGCCCGCGAGCCGTATCTCTCGCTGACGCATGTCCGGCCCGAGCACCTCGCCGGCCTGCAACTGCTCGTCGTGCAGGGATACACCGAGTACTCCGACGAACCCGGGCGGTCCTACGAGGACGCCGCGGCCGGGCGGATCGTGGTCGACAACCAGATCCCGGGTGGCATCGCGGCCCTGATCGCCAACGGCGACGCCTGTTGCTTCACCTACGCCAATCCGGATGCGCCCTGGCACCGCAACCTGACACGCGACGGCGTCGTGATCCGACTCCTGCCACCCGGAACGCCCGGCGCGGACACCTACCTGGCCTGGCGGGCGGATCGTGAGACCGACGACGATCTCGGGCCGACGATCGAGGTCGCGCGCCATCGGTTCGCTACACCGCTTGAGCTGTGACGGGATGACGACCGTCGAGGTCCAATTCGACGTGGGAGTCGTATCGCCGTCCAGCGTCGGGAAAGACGAGTCCATCGCCAGTTCCTTCTATGCGTAGTCGGCGAGAACGTTTCGCTTACTCCTGTGCTGGCCTCGTGGGTTGGCATCTCCGGTCGGAGTGAAGCTGACCTGATGGTATGTCCGGCATTGGGCTGCGGTCCACGACCTGTTTTCGCGAGGACTGTTGCTCGCGCGGTCCCAATTGCATTCCGCAGACTTCGGGCGCGCCCGGACCTCAGGGCTGGACGGTGATGACCGGCGCCGCAGCGGGAATACGCCTCATGTTCGCGCGCGCCGACGTTCAGGGCAATGGACGTTCTTGCTGTTTTCCTCGGGAAGGCCAGGAGATCGGCGAGGTCAGTGCTGTCGCCGCGGCAGCGGCGAATCGGCGCCGTGCAGGATCGCGATGACCTGGTCCGCGTAGTCGGCGGGGGTGGAGTCGTCGGGGCAGTCGTGGGCGTGGTTGGACGCCATGGAGATGATCATGGTGGTGAGGTGCGCGGCGGCCGAGTTCCACAGTGCGCCCCGGTCGCTGCGTTCGGCGATGGCGTCTTCCAGCAGCAGGCGCTGTCGGTGGAGGAAGTCCCACAGACGTGCTCGCGGTCCCGGCGCGTGGCTCAGTTGCGTTCGCAGCCGGCGTAGTTGGACCCGGGTGGCGGCGTCGAGGTCCAGCGCGCTGTGCACGACCGAGCCCAGCGAGACCGCGACGTCCTCGTCGTCGGGTCGGGTCCGGAACAGATCGGCCAGCCTGGTGACGTTGCGCTCGATCGGATCGAGCAGGATCGCGTCCTTGTTCTCGAAGTACCGGTAGACGGTGGAAATCCCGACCTCGGCGTGCTCGGCCACCTGCTCCACCGTGGCCGCGTCGTATCCGTGACGCTCGACGAGAGTGAGCATCGCGTCGTAGATCGCTTCGCGGACCTTCTGCGCCTTCTTCTCCCGGAGCCCCACGCGCCCACCGTAGCAGGATTGGGAATCATTCCCGATTGGCAACATCTACTGCCGGAGCGCGGCTCCGCCGTCGATCGTCCACACCTGGCCGTTGACCCAGGCGGTGTCGTCGGACAGCAGGAACGCCACGGCGGCGGCCAGGTCGGCGGGCTGGCCGAGCCGGGGCGACCGCGTCCTGGCCAGCATGCCGTCGAGGAACTCGGCGCTCATCGAGTTGATCATCGCCTCGCTGAGCACCGCGCCGGGCGACACGGCGTTGCAGCGCACGCCGGCCTTTCCCCAGCGGGACGCGACGTGGCGGGTCAGCGTGTTGATCGCCGCCTTCGACGCCGCGTACGCCGGCCGGGTGGGTTCGCCGCCGAAGGCCGCACCGGAGGACACGTTGACGATCGCGCCACCGCCCTGTGCCAGGAACAGTGGGATGACCGCGCGGGACGAGCGGACGAAGCCGAGGAGGTTCACGTCCAACGTGCGTCGCCACACGTCGAAGTCCATCTCCAGCAGATCGAGGTCCCGCCCGATGGTGTTGGGAGAGGTGTCGGCGCCCACGTTGACCAGCCCGTGCACTGCTCCCCACTGCGTCACCGCGAGATCCACCAGCGCCTGCACCGATTCCTCCTCGGCCAGGTCGAAGCCGGCGCTCAGCGCGACACCGCCCGCCTCGGCGATGCGCTCAGCGGTCGCTTTGGCGCCGGGCTCGTTGATGTCGCCGACCACGACCCGCATCCCCTCGGCTGCCAGCCGCTCGGCCGTTCCCGCGCCGATCCCGGTGGCTCCGCCGCACACCACAACGGTCTTGCCGGCCAGTCCTCGCATCCCGCTCTCCCTGCTCGAGGTGACTGCGGCCGAACCTACCAGATTTTGGCAGGTCTTCTCATGTGAGTGCCATTGTCATTTGAGTTGGCCTCTCAGTTCCGTCACCGTCGGCTGTGGAAGCGGGCCGACCGGCAGGCGGTCGCGGCCCCGCCGTAGAGCCGTAGCTCGTCAACGCGACCCGGGTGCCCGTCTCGGCGGCGACGTTCCGCCTGCCGGCCCTGCGTCAGGCGATGTGGGACACTCTGGCCCGTGACCCGCAAGCTTTGCCTCGCCCAGGAACCCGGCGCCGACGCGCTGCTCTCCAGCGACTACCTGGCGCTCCTGTTCGGCATGCTGCTTGATCAGCAGGTGCTCGTATGTATGACTAGAACATGGAACCGTTCGAACGTGTGAGCAGGGCTCACTGGGGCAACCTGGAGAACCTGAACATCGCTGGTATCGTTAGGCTTTCCTTCGAGCTCGACGTCAAGAAGGACGCCTCGGAGATCGACACCAGCCCCTACGCCATGACTGGCAGGGACATCAAGGGCAAGGACGAGCAGACCAAGGACTGTCGCTCGTATGTGGAGTCCCGCAAGGGTAACTACGTTCACACCTACGTCGAGCCGTCGACCTCGGCCTGGAAGCGCAAGCATGTGGTGATGCCGGACGGCACCATGGGCTACCGCGTCCTGCGCCCTGTCTTCGAAGGCGCGCTCAAGGATCTCAAGCGAGGCGTGGCGCCGAACGGGAAGAGGCTCGACGGGCTGGTCGTGTACGACATCGACCGTCTCACCCGTGACAACCGGCATCTCGAAGACGCCATCGAAGTCGTCCAACTCTTCGGGCGTCCGATCATCGACATCACCGGCACACTCGACCTGCTCACCGACAACGGTCGCACTGTTGCCCGCATGATCGTTGCGGCCAAGGGAAGTGACTCTGCAGCCACCTCTCGTCGCGTCCGACGTAAGCATCATGCCCTGGAACAGGCCGGAATTCCCACGGGTGGACGTCGTCCGTTCGGCTGGAAGGCTGACAAGCGAACCCTGGATCCCTTTGAGGCCAGGGTGATTCAGGAGGCAGCGAAGAGGCTGGCGCAGCGTGTACCGATCAGTGTCATCGTCGTTGAGTGGAACGACAAGGGAATACTCACAACGCTCGGCAACAGGTGGACCACCCAGACGGTGAAGACGGTGTTCCGCAACCCGCGATTGGCTGGGTTTCGATCTAAGTGTATCCGTCAGTTCGTTCCGGAGACGGGCAAACAGTCCTGGCGGATCGAGATAGTGCGTCGTCCCGACGGGTCGCCGGTCCGTGGTTTGTTCGACGCCGTCCTCACTGTGGATGAGTGGAACGACGTGATCGCGGTGATCGGCGACAACGTGATCGCCGGTCGTGGCAAGAACTCGCGGACCTACCTCTTGACCGGCACGCTCCGATGTGGGCGTCAGGGCTGTCGCGGAAAGATGCGGGCACTCAAGGCGCACGAGTCTCGAGTGAAGGATCCGAAACGTTTCTACTACACCTGTGAGGCCAAGTCGCAGGGTGGCTGCGGCGGAGGTGTGAGCATCGTCGGGCGTGAGGTCGACGAGTGGGTCAGTGCCGCGGTGATTCGCAAGTACGAGATCGAGGCGGAGCGCCGCAACGCGGTGGTGGCGCCAGAACCATGGCCGCACAAGAAGGATCTGGAAGAAGTCCAGGCTGATCTGGCCGGGCTGTACGCGGCCCGTAAGGCGCGGAGTATCTCGGCCGACCGGTTCTTCACGATGCTGCCAGAGTTGGAGGCGCAGGAGACTCAGCTGTTGGGGGACCGGGAGCGCTGGACTGCTCGCACCGCGCGCGCAAACCCAGCGTCAGCAACGCTTCGAACCGATTGGCACGGGCTGTCCCTGACACAGCAGCGCGCGTATGTCCAAGAGGTCTTGTCTGCAGTCGTCGTCCTTCCCGCCAACGGCCGCCGAGGATTCCATGCCGACCGGCTCGTCCTCGCGTGGCGCGTGGCGTGATCACGACGACTACTACTGTGCCGAGAGGCGGCCGAGTGCTGCCGGCAGGACCGATCGTGCGGGCGGTCACTGCGATCGTGGGTGTCGTCGTCGGCCTGACATTCTTGTTCGGTTTCGGCAATGTTCTCGGCCTCGCTGTCCAACTCGGGGTCCCGATCTGGATCGCGCCCCTGGTCGCACCAGCGCTCGACCTGTCCGTTCTCGGACTCCTACTGGGCCTTCGCCACCTCGTCCTGACCGGTGCCACCTCCGAGCAGCTACGACCGGCCAGGCGGCTTCTGGTTTTCGCCAGCCTCGCCACGCTCGCCCTGAACGTGGCCGGTCCGCTCACGGCCGGCGCCTACGGCAAGGCGGCCTTCGACGCGGTCGGCCCGCTGCTCCTCATCGGCTGGGCCGAAGTCGGACCCGCATTCCTCCAGGCACTGGTGTCCGACCCAGCCGCACCACAATCCGACCCTGTCAGCACCGATACGCCACCGAAGAACGCTCTGCTGGAGCGGGCGCGACAAGAGGACGCCCAGCACTGGGCCGAACATCGACGCCCCATCTCCGCCGAGACACTCCGCAAGCGACTCGGCGTCGGCGCAGAACGCTCCCGTGCCCTCGTGTCCCTCATGCGGGCCGACCGCGCCGCGTCGACACCGATCGATCTGAGTCCGGATCCGGACTCGAGGGAGGACCGCCGTGGTTCTGATCAATCCGGGTAGCGGTCCGCTGCCCACCGCCACCGAGGAGACCGCCGCCACCAACATCGAGCGCTTCAACGCCGACGTCTGCCACAGCTGGCACTACGCCCTCGTCGAGTCCCGCCGCCGTCCCGACGAGGACTACGGCAACGGCCGCTACGCCTGGGAACTCGCGTTCGCCCGTCCGGACGGCGACCACCACACCTGCGTCTCCCTCGACTACGCCGACAACTCCAACTCCTTGGTGTTCCCCGAACCTCGCCTCTACGTCGACAACAGCTAATGGACCTGGCGCTTCGCCGTGAACCAGGCCGCCGCGCACGTCGACAGAGACCCGAGCGATTAGGCAGCAGTTCGGCTCATGCGGAATGTGCGTTCGAATCCCTGGGTTGGCCAGTACCACCACAAGCGGGTACGGGCTGATCCCCTTGAGCTGCTCGGCACCGACCATGATCTTCTTGCGCACCGGCGCAAACGGAGACGGTGCACCTTCCGTGCTCCCCGGTTGTGGGACGCGAACGGCGGTGTTGAAGGTCTTGACCTCGACCACGATCTCATGGCCGGCCAGGCGGATGAGGTAGTCCGGGCGTTTGCGCGTGCGCAGGTTGGGATGCCGGGCGAGGATCTCGCCGCCGCGCTGGGCGAGGTAGCGCTCGAACAGGAGCTCGCCGGGATCGTCGGTCACGGTCATCATGATGGGCTCATGCTGTCGGATCGCGGTGCCGACTTCCCGAGCTGTCCATACAGTCGGCATGAGGCCGGCTCCATCGTGTCGCGGCCGTTCCGAGCAACATGGCGAAACGCTGCATCGGAATCACCCCTGGTGCTGTTACGTCAGCAAGGACACAGTCCCCACGTTGCGACAACTGGACGTATCCCGATGACTCCTTTATGGACTAAAGGGAGCATCCAGGCCCCTGGTGCTACCGAGAGTGTGCCGATCCAACGCGCGCTACGCCAATCAGTCCATTGCGGATCCTTACTTAGTCTTTAACTCTGTGCGCACGGCGCAGCGAACAGTCGGGGACGCGGCCGGACCATCTGCCACTACCGGGGGGATCTGTGTCTCCACTCAGCCCTGGCTGGCCGCGCGCGGCCAGCCGACCTAGACCTGCCCTGCGACTGATCAGCGCCGTGTTGGCGTTCCTGCTGACGATCACCATGGTCGAGATCGCCGTGTCGCCGGCGGTCGCGAGCGCGGCGTCGAACGCCCAAGACCCGCGCCGGGTGCCGCTCGTGCCCAGCGCCTCACCACAACCCGAGCAGGGCACGCCACCGAAGCCCGGCGCGGACTTCACTGTGCAGTCGAGCCTCGCCGGCGTGAGCGGCAGCCACTTTGACCCGCAGCGGTCCAAGGTGATCTCGCGGTCGATGTTCAGCGAGGAGTACCTCAACCCGGACGGCACACATTCGGTCCGGCAGTCGACCGCGCCGCTCAACGCCAAGGACACCAGCGGTCAGTGGCAGCCGGTGGACACCAATCTCCAGATTGACGGAGGTTCCAAGCGGGCGTCAGCCAAGCGTCAGCCGCTGAACCCGTCGCTGGCGCAGCGTGCGGACGACCCCGCCGTGGTGTCCGTGCAGATCGACGACAAAAAGGCGTCGCTGGCACTGGACAACGCCGCGCCTGCAACCGCGAAGGTCACCGGCGACAAGGCCAGCTACGAGAACGTCGCGCCGGACACCAACCTCGACTACGAGGTGACCGCGGGAGCGTTGAAGGAGACGATCCTGCTCAAGCGGCCGTCGGTGACGTCGTCATGGCGCTTCAAGCTCAACACCCAAGGCCTGACCCCGCAGCTGAGCTCGGATTCGGTGCAGCTCAAGGATTCCAGCGGGAACGTCGTGTTGGTGCTGCCGCCGATCCAAACCTGGGACTCGGCCGGCGCGGACACGACGGCGCCCGCGCAGACCGGCGGCACCTACGCCCTGGACCACGCCGCCGACGGGTGGTGGCTGACGGTCTCGGTTGACCCGGTGTGGCTGCACGACGCCAAGCGCGTCTACCCGGTGCACGTCGACCCGACGTTCACCTACGGCGTCAACGAGTCGCACGTGTACCGGACCGACGGCTACACGTGCGACAACTGCGGGCTGCAGATCGGCAACAGCCTGAACAAGGGCGACTCCTACAGCCGCAGCGTCTTCCACTTCGATTACTCGTCGCTGTGGGGCAAGACCGTTGTCGGGGCGAAGATGGATCTCGCCAGGGACACTGCGACCACCGGTTCGCTGCTGACCTGGAACGCGAACCTGTACCACGCGACCGCCTTCGATTTCAACGGTGTCGGCGAGTACCTGGCCAGCGCGCCTGTTGGGGATGTCGGCACGCTGGTCGGCGACGCGTTCACCACCTACCTGCGGGACCGGGTCAACGCCCGCGACCTGACGCCATTCTTCATGCTGGTCGGCGCGGAGAATCCCGGCACCTGGACGTACAAGTACCTGACCGCGACGCTGACCGTGGACACCGGCAGCGCGCCGCCCGCCGCGGCCATGGTCGCGCCCGCTGACGGCTCGGTGATCACGTCGTTGACTCCGACGCTGCAGGTCGGCCCGGTGTCCGACGCCGACGGCGACCCGGTCAAGTACTGCTTCAAGGTCGCGACCGGCGCAGACGCCAAGTCCGGCGTCGTGGTGGAGTCGGGGTGCTTGACCTCGCCGCAGTGGAGTGTCCCGCCGGGTGTTCTGCGCGACGGCGTCGCCTACACCTGGCAGGCCACCACCTACAGCGGCATCACCACGACCACGCCACCGTGGATCGGGCACCTCAAGGTCGACCAACGCATCGGCAACCACGGCCCCGCTCCCACCGACGATGCCGGGCCGCTGACGGTGAACCTGGCCAACGGCAACGTGTCCACCTCCGAGGCGACCCCGACGTTCACCACCGTGGGCGGCAACGCCGGCCTGACCTTCACCTACAACTCGCAGCAGGCCGACGACAAAGGCCTGCGTGCCTCGTATTTCAACGACCTCAGCCACAACGGCAACATCAGCTCCTCGCAGCAGCCTGTGCTGGTGCGCACCGAGCCGCAGGTGAACGTCGACTACGGCACCGACTCCCCGTTCGCGCCGGCCCTGTCGTCCAGCTACTACGTGGTGCGCTGGGAGGGCTACTTCCAGGCGCCGACAACGGGCACCTACCAGTTCGCCGGAGTGCACGACGACGCCGCCCAGGTCTGGATCAACGGCGCCAAGGTGTACACCAGCACCGGCGTCAGCGACCTGAACTGGACCCAGGCCACCGGCGTCGCCCTCACCCAAGGTCAGCGGGTGCCGATCAAGGTCGAACTCCAGCAGATCACCGGGCCCGCGCGGATGCGCCTGTTCACCCGGACCACCGACGGCGCCACCGTTCCCGCGCAGATCGTGCCGGCGGACTGGCTCTACAGCGGCGACTTACCGCCGTTGTCCAAGGGGTGGACGCTGTCGGCCGACTTGGACGGCGACGGCTCCAGCTACACCACCGCGCAAGTGACCGACCAGAACGTCGTGCTCACCGACGCCACTGGCGCCAAGCACACCTGGACCAAGAAGTCTGCCGGCGGCTACACACCGCCGCAGGACGAGGACGGCGTGCTCGCGCTGGACAATACCGGCCGAGTCACCCTGGCCGACGGCGGCGACGTGTTCGTCTTCCGCGCCGACGGCAAGCTGGACACCCAGACCGCCGCTATTGACTCGCGCAAACCCGCCGCGCTGCAGAACATCTACAACGGCGACCCGTCCCGACTGACGCAGATCAAGGACCCGGTCAGCGGCCGGGCGCACGTGCTGCACTACAACCGGTCCGGCGACGACTGCTACGGCGGCGCCACCCCGCCGGCCGGCGCTGACACGGCCGCCCCGGCGCAGATGCTATGCCGTATCAGCTACTGGGACGGCACCGAGAGCAGGCTCTGGTACTCCCAAGGCCGGCTGGCCCGGATCGAAGACCCGGGTTCGGAGGTCACCGACTTCGGCTACGACGCGGTTGGTCTGTTGACCTCGCAGCGCACCCCGCTGGTGAACGACTGGATCGCCGCCGACCCGGCCAATCGAGCCGGCCTAACCGACATCCGCTCCGACATCAGCTACGACTCGGCTTCCGGCAAGCCCAAGGCCACCAAGATCACCGAGCCCGCCCCGCGGTCCGGTCAGCCTCGGGGCGCGACATCCTACCGCTACGACCCGGCCAACCGCACGACCTACACCGACGTCGCCGGCCTGTCCCCCGCGACCGGGTTCGCGACCAGGGTCACCTACGACGACGCCGACCGTGCACTATCCGCAACGGACAGCGCTGGCCGCGCAACCTCGCAGGAATGGAGCCCCAAAGACCTGTCACTGTCCACAACGGACGCAGCCGGCCGTAGGTCGACCACGGTCTACGACTACGCCGACCGCCCGACCGACTCCTACGGCCCCGCCCCGGCCTCCTGCTTCACCGGCCAGATTCCCAACGGCACGTGCGCCATGTCCCACGGCCACAACACCTATGACGACGGTATTGCCGGGCTTTCGGCCGCCTACTTCGACAACCAGGACCTGTCCGGCGCGCCGAAGGTCTACGCCACCGGTGTCGGCGAGCCGAGCGGAAAGCTGGTCGCCAACTACAGCGCGACCACGCCGCCCGTCGCCGGCCTGCCGTCGGCCAGCTTCTCGGCGCGGTTCACCGGCGAGATCCAGTTCCCCGACACCGGCACGTACACCATCAAGGCCTGGGTAGACGACGGCGTCCGGGTGTTCATCGACGACCAGCTGGTGATCGACGGCTGGTCGGACGGCGGATCACGCGCCTACTCCGGCACGTACGCCAACGCCACCGCGGGCGCGGTCAAGCGGATCCGGGTCGACTACTACAACAAGGTCGACGTCGGCCTGATCAACCTCAACTGGATCCGGCCGGGCCAGGCCGAGGAGAATGTGCCCGGCCAGTACCTGCGCCCGCGCTACGGCCTCAAGACGTCGACCACCGCGTCGGAGTCTGACGGAGTGCTGGACAAGACGGCCACCACCGCGTTCACTGGCACCGGCGTCGACCCGGTCTACGGTCTGGCCGCCTCCGGGCAGGCCGGTCAGAACGGGGTGAAGGTCAGCGGCTCCGTGTCGTACGAGACGCCGGGCAGCGGATACCTCCGCAAGACCGCCAAGACGATGGCGACCGGCGCGAAGACCGGCTACGCCTACTACGGCGACACCGAGACGCGGGCCAACCCCTGCGTCGCCGGCAGCGCCGCGGTCAACCAGGGCGGGCTGCCCAAGCTGGTCACCTCGGCCACACCGGCGGCCGGACCGGCGCGGGTGGACGAGCAGGTGTACGACGCGTCCGGCCGGGTCGTCGCCGAGAACAACGGCGGCGACTGGACGTGCACCAGTTACGACAGCCGCGACCGGCCCGCGCAGGAGAAGGTCCCGGCCAGCAAGGACGCGGCCGCCCGCACCGTCACCCACGACTACGCGGTCGGCGGCGATCCGCTGACCACCTCCGTCGCCGACGACAAGGGCGTTGTCACCACCACGACTGACCTGCTCGGCAGGACCGTGGCCTACACCGACGTCTACGGCGTGCGCACCATCACGGCCTACGACGTGATCGGCCACGTCTCCTCGTCGACGACCACCCCACCCAATGCCGCCGACGCGCCTCGCACGGTGTCGTTCACCTACGACGACGCCGGGCGGGTGCGGACGCAGCAGCTCGGCGACCAGACGCTCGCCACGGTCACCTACGACAGCGCCGGCGAACTCGCCTCGGTGAACTACGGCAACGGATCCTCGCTGGCGTCGGTGACCAGGGACAACGGCGCTCGGATGTCGTCGTTGGACTGGAAGACCAGTGATGGCAGGGACATCGTGTCGCAGGTCGGGCGGTCGGCGGCGGGCACGATCGTCGACGAGTCGCTCGGCGGCGTCGACGCCCGTCCCAACGCGCCGAATTACCTCTACGACGGGCTGGGCCGGCTGACCGAGGCCTATGTCGCAGGTCACCACTACACCTACGACTTCACCTCGACGGCCGCGGCGAGTTGCCCGACCGGCACGCAGACCAACGCCGGCCTGAACGGCAACCGGATGCGGCTGCTCGACCAGACGTCAAGCGGCACAGCGGAAACCCGCTACTGCTACGACGGCGCAGACCGGCTGCTGGCGACCCAGGGCGCGACCGCGCTGTCCGGTTTCGGCTACGACGCCGACGGCAACACCACTGGGTGGACGGCCGCGGACGGTTCCACGACGACGTTGCAGTGGGACGGCTCGGACCGCAACATCGGTGCCGCCACAACAGGCGCCACGCCGGCGACCGCCGCCTACACCCGCGACGCGACCAACCGGATCGTCAAGCGCGATCCCCGTGACTGCGACAACAACACCGTCGTGCGCTACGGCTTCACCGGCGACGGTGACAGCCCGGATCTGACGCTGGACAAGGACAATCGGCTCACCTCGCTAACGTTGTCGCTGCCCGGCGGGGTGTTGTACAACACCACCTCGACCGGCGCGACGTTCGACCACCCATCGGTGCGCGGCGATCTGGTGCTGACCACCGACGCCGCTGGGCACCAGGTCGGCGACCTGCGCACGTTCGACCCGTTCGGCCAGCCGCTGGTCGGCGTGCCGGACAACTCGCCGGGGTCGATGGACTACGGCTGGCTGGGCCAGTACCAGCGCCCCTACGAGCACGGCGGCTCGCTGTCGCTGGTGCAGATGGGCGCGCGGCCCTACAGCCCGCTGCTGGGCCGTTTCCTCGCCGTCGACCCGGTCGAAGGCGGCTCCGCCAACGACTACGACTACGTCTCCGGCGATCCGATCAACGCGCTGGATCTGGACGGGCACTCGTGGTTCAGCTCGCTGGTGTCGGTCGTGACCAAGGTCGCGCAGGTCGTGTCGTGGGTGCCCGGTCCGATCGGCGCGGTGGCCAGCGGTGTCGCCGCGGTCGGCAACGCAATCCAGGGCAACTGGGGCGCGGCCGCGATGTACGCCGCCGGGGCCGTCACGATGGGCGCGGCCAAGTACGTGGCCGCCGCTGTGTGTATCGCGAAGGTCGTCACCCGGGTGGGTCGGGTGGCGAGTCGGGTCGCGCCCAAGCTGGCCGGCCGCGCCAGGCAGGCCATCGGCCCGCTGCGCATGGCCTTCGCCAAGAAGAAGAGGGATCTGCCGCTCAACCAGGCGGGGCGTAAACCGCACGAGAGCGGCAAGAGTAAGGCGACTGAGGGCAAACACCAGAAGGCGGCCTCGCACGGTGGGCGGCGGAATATTCCACTGAACCCGAACAAGCGCCACAATCAGGGGCAGATCCGCTACGGCTGGGCCTGGTAGGAATCGTTGACTGGAGGTGGGTCGGCGACATGCTGGCCCACCTCTTGTTAGCATCGCGGGGAATCAAGAGGTTGGATGACCACTGTGTACGAGGACGAGCCGCTGACCGGACGCGCGGCCGCATTGCGCGACGAGGACCGGCACGACGAGGCCATCGCCCTGCTGCGCGACGCAGTCGCAGCCGGAGAGCCCTCGGCGCCCGAGGTGCTGGCGTACGCGTTGATGGGCAGTGATCGACCCCGCGATGCGCTCAAGGTTCTGAAGAAGGTGATCAAGCGCGGCCGGACCGATCTGTTCAGCCTCCTCGGGTCCTTGGCCTCGGAGCTCGGGGCAGCCAGGACCGCTGACCGCGCCTATCGGGAAGCGATTGCCAACGGGGACCTCTCAGCGCTTAACGACTACGGGCTTTTCCTTAGGCTTGAAGGGCGTTTCGCTGAAGCCATCAGCGTGCTGTCTCGGTCGGCCGAGTTTGGGGACGACTTGGCTCCCGGCAACCTGATGGCCTTGTATCTCGACAAACTCGACGATCCCCGCGCGGCGCTGGAGATCGGCGAGAAGTACCTGGACCCGGACAAGCCCGCCATCTATCCCGCGCTCGCCGACGTGTACGCCACCTTGGGCCGGCTTGACGACGCCGAGGAGCTCTTCCATCGGGGCGTCGAACTGGATGCGCCTCGCATCCACCAGCAGTACGCCTGGTTCCTGTGGCTGCATCGCCACGACCTCGCCGCAGCCGAGCGCGAGTTCTGGGCGGCCTGGGACAACGACGAGTCCGGGTGGGGTTACGCCCTGGGCTACTTCCTCCTCGACCAGGGGCGCACCGAGGAAGCCAAGGCCATCCTGGAGCGCGGTGCAACCTGGGGCGACCTCAACGCCCGCCAACTATTGGAAGAGCTGGATAGGAAATAGCAGCCGCTGTCGGGTGTCCAAGGGATATTTGACCGTTCAGGGGCTCGATCGGACGATACTGCATCGCCTTGTCCACGATCTGCTCATCGGTGAGACTCTCGTTGTCCATGACGGGAGAGAAGGTCAGATTGCCGGTATGGAGGCTGGCAGTGACTGCTCCAGCCGGGGGATCCACTCGCTGACTTCCGCGGAGGACGACGAACGCATGGGGGAAGCCCAGCAGGATGCCGAGGAACAGCCCCGCCTGCGCGGGGACGACGGGTCGGGGTGGATGCCGAGCATCTTGGCCAGGACGGCGGCGGGCAGGTCTGTAGCCAGTTGGAACAGGGCTGTGGATCGTGCTTGTCCTGGTTGCAGTCCGAGTTGGCGGAGTCGATGGCCCAGTTGGTAGGAGCTGATGGGTCGGCCAGGTTGGCCGCCGGGGAACAGCCAGGGCGAGGCTCCTTTGTCGCCGATCGCGGCGTGACCGCGACGGGAAGCGACGAGCTGCAGAGTGAGTCCGGCAAGGGGCTCGGGCAGCACGACTGGTTCACGGCCGAGCTGCAACCGCACTTCGTGTCCTCGTGTTCGACGTGTTCCAGGGTGAGGCGACTTATGGCCGACGGCCACTGGGCGTAGAGCAAGATCAGCAGACCGGCTACACGGTCTTCCGGTTCGACGGAGCGGTCGTTCAACAACCAGCGGGCCTGTTCCCGGCGCGTTTCGGTGTCGATGACGCGTGCCGGTCCGCCCAATCTGACTGCGGGATAGGTTAGCCGGGTCAGCTTCTGCGCCTTGGCCCATCGGACGAAATGCCCGGCCTCGTCCCGGTGTGTGGCGTTATCGTCGGTGAGCCAGCGATCGAGATCGGGTTGCCCGCAGGTAGCAAGCGTCAGATCGTGCAAGGCCAGCCAGTCGAGGAAGACCATCGCGCCGCGAAGGTGCTGACGAGCCGTTGCAAGCTGGTTGTGGGTGGTATCGGTGCCCCTGACTCGGTGGCGCAGCCGTCGGAGCAGGTGCCAGATTCCGTAGCTGCGCAGCAGTTGCTGCTGGACGGGGTCCGAGCGCTCGGCGACGGCCTGGGTGATACAGCGCTCGAGCCGGGACATCTGCTCATTACGGTGAGGAAGCGCGCCGGCCGCGACCAGCACGCTGCGTAGGTGCTCCAGCGGTTTGCCGGGTGGCAGACCGTCCAGCGCCTCGTGGCTAAGGTCGGCGAGCGAGCGCAACTCCCGAAGGATTGCAGGTGTCGTCCTTCTATTGAGCCAGCTTTCCACTGTGGACGGACGAACTGTGGCGGTCACGGTCCGATAGAACACCTGCAGGTGCTCGGGTATCTGTCCGTCGTCAGTAGCGAGGAGATCCCGCAGCCGACGACTTAGAACACCTAACAAAATCGATCATGGAATAGCTCGATCATCTGGGTTGTTGATCAGGACGTGAGGAAGGGCGGCAGCCACCGTGGATCGTGTCCGACGAGTTGTGGGCACGTATCGAGCCGCTGCTGGTCGTCCAGCACGATCCCCGACACCCCGGTCGTCCTCGACTGGATGACCGCAACGTCCTGTGCGGCATCCTGTTCGTGCTGTACACGGCCATCCCGTGGGAGTTTCTGCCCCAGGAGTTGGGCTTCGGCTCGGGCATGACCTGCTGGCGGCGCTTGCGGGACTGGAACGAGGCCGGGGTCTGGCAGCGGCTGCACGAGTCGCTGCTGGCCGAGTTGAACGCTGCCGGTGAGCTGGACTGGTCCAAGGCGGTGATCGACGGCTCACACCTGCGGGCCATGAAGGGCGGCCCAAAACAGGACCGAGCCCGGTCGACCGTGCCCGAACTGGCTCCAAGCATCATCTGATCACCGAAGGGCGCGGCATTCCGCTGGCGGTCTCGCTGACCGGCGGCAATCGGCACGATGTCACCCAGTTGATGCCGTTGATCGAGAAGGTGCCGCCGGTCCGCGGCCTGCGCCGGCGACCGGACGAGCTGTATGCCGACCGGGCGTATGACTACGACAAGTACCGCGATCTGGTGCGGGCCAAGGGGATCGTCCCTGTCATCGCCCGCAAGGGCGTCCAGCACGGCTTCGGGTTGGGCGTGCACCGGTGGGTGGTCGAGCAGACCATCGCGCTGCTGCATTGGTTCCGCAGGCTGCGCGTCCGTTGGGAGGTCCGTGACGACATCCATGAGGCGTTCCTCCGCTTGGCGTGCGGCATCATCTGCTTCCGCCGACTGGTCCACCTGCAACTGTGTTAGGAGCTCTTATAGTGCACCGGGCGCAGCGGCCGGCGTGGATCCGGCCAGGTTGCCCGCAGACCGGGCGGCTGCGCCAGAAGTCGGCGTCCGGACGGGTGCAGGTCGAACACAGTGGTTCCGCGAGCGTCCCGCCGCGAAGCTGAGCGGTCTCACCGCAACCGGCGGAGGTGATCCACCGCTGCTTGCAGGATCGGCACCATGGCTTGCCCGTGGTCTTGGAGATGAGCCCAGGACCTTTGCGTCCGCAGATCTCGCAAGTCACGGTCTTCCAGGGACGGCAGCTCTCGCAGAGCGGTCCCTCCGGGGTCCGGATGCCGACACGTCGCCGCCGACCGCATCCCATGCAGTCCTGGAGATTGGCGGGTTCACTGACGTAGCAGGTCGGACACAACGGGCGTCCGTCTTCATCACGGGCAGCCGGCTCGCGAACATCCCCGCAGCGGGCGCAGGGGTGCGCGCGGGTGAAGTCTTGGCGATCGATCCAGGCACGGCGTTCGACGAGGTCGCGTTGCATGTAGCCGACGGTGGCGATCGGGCCGTCGAACCCGATGGCGCCCAGCCGCAAGAAATACCCCGCGCACGCAGCAGGCGCACGGCGTCGGTCTGGCCGTGCGGCACACAATCGATAGCCGGCAGGACCGCGCGTAAAGGTCGCCGTCGCGGACGACCCAAATCGGCACCGAGCGACGCCGGATTCCGTCGCCGCGCTGGGGCGCGATCTCCAGTTCGCACCATCGCCCGGGTGCGGAACGGCTCCAGCGGCACCATCGGATGCGCAAACTGCGCCTGGACCACGACGAACGTGGCCAACGCGATGACGGCGAGCACGAAGGCCACCAGCATCTCGGGGTCGGTGAACCCGGCCCGGCTGGCTTCGATCGCCCCGAACACCAGCGCGGCCATCGCGAGCGCCCCGGTGATCTGCCCAGTCCAGTGGAGCGGCACGCGACGCCGCGCCGACGGCGAGGTCCGCGCCAGCAGGAGCATCATCACCGCCGCCCCTGGGCGATGTAGAAGTAGGGCAACTGTCTAGCTGTAGGCGCACCGCCCCTGCCAGCTGCCACCTTTGTTGCGCAGCTCACAGATGGTAGTCTCCTGGCGTGCTCCGCAGGCTCATCGTGAACGGTGGTAACGCGGAGATGACCCATGTCTCGCTGCGGAGATGGGATTTGCCCCGGCTTTCCGGGGAGCGCGAGTCACCGAGTTGGTGATCCGCGGTGAAGGGTGGGGGCGACCGGGTCGTCCGTCCAGATGGCGGGCGGCCCCCCACTGCACGGGAGGCCGCCCCTGCTTCCAGGCGTACACACGACCTAGAAAGCGATGTACATGGTAAACGATCCTGGAAACGGGTGCATTGGCCCTCGGCCGCTCTCCGTTCGCAGCATTGTGATCTTCTTGGTGTCCTCGGTGGCCGCCGTGTGCGCCGCCGAGAGCGTCCAGGCGGCGATCGGACATGTGCTGACAAGCGTGGGCGGCCCCGCGGCACCTGAGGTGGCCGGTTTCGTTTCGGCGGGACCGGTGTTCTATTTCTGTGCCGAGTTCCTGCGACGGCTTATTCGGTGAGGCTGCTGGTGGCGCACCTCATTGGTGCGCCACCAGCGCCACAGAATGCTGTCGTGTGGCGGCGAGGGAGTTGGGTGTGGAGGCCATGGTTCCTCCGGTCGCAGCGGCGTGGGCGAAGGCCCGTGGCCGGGATCTGCTTCACCCGTTGGTCTGTCATGTTCTGGATACGGCGGCGGTGGCCGAGCGGCTGTGGCCGTTCATGCTCGGCCCGGCGGCGCGGAACGAGATCGAGGCGGGTCTGCAACCACTCGGCGCGGTGGTTGAGTGGTCGTCCGTTTTGATCGGTCTGCACGATCTGGGAAAGTATGCGCCGGCCTTCCAAGCTCTTCGAGCTGATCTTGCGGCGTCGCGGTTGGGGGCGACGGCAGAGGCGGACCTACGTTACGTGCAGCGGGAAACGGGGGTACGGCGACTGGACACACCCCATGGTGTGGTCACGGCGATCGAGTTGAAGCGGTTGCTGTCCTCCTGGGGTGCGCTGCCTGTGGTGGCGGATCTGCTTGCCGTTGCGGTGGGCGGCCACCACGGGTATTTCCCTGGGGCGCAGGAGCTTCGGCAGGCCCGTGCGGCGCTTAACGATCACGGTCGGTCCGTCTGGGAGGCGTGGCGGGAGGATCTGGTCCAACAGGTGGTGGCGGCGCGGGGTTTGCCGGAGCCGAGCAGCCTGCCCTGGGGCGAGGTGCATCTGAGTGTCGCGTCGGCGCTACAACTGGCCGGATTGGCGTCGGTGAGCGATTGGATAGCGTCGGACGTCACGAGTTTCCCGCCGGTTGGTGAAGTGGCGGATGTTGCTCGATACGCGAGGGAGAGTGCCGTCTTAGCGCGCTCGGCAGTGGACAGGGTCGGGTTCGCGGGGTGGGAGCCGCCTGCCGACACCGGGTTCAGCACGCTGTTTCCCGCTATCGGCGTGCCGCGGGGGGTGCAGTCGGTGGTTGAGGATGTTCTCGCCGACCGGACGGGGCCGACGTTGCTGGTGGTGGAAGCACCTACGGGCGAGGGCAAGACGAAGGCCGCGTTGCAGGCGGCCGCGGCGTTGGCCAAGACGCTGGGGGCAGCGGGACTGTATGTGGCCATGCCGACCCGCGCGACGAGCAATCAGATGTTCGACGAGATCGCGGCGTTGCTGGCCGACCAGGAGTCTACGGTTGTGCCGCGCCGCAATTACAGTGGCGCGGCGGACATCCAGGATGTGCGGGTGGTTCCCTCCGGAGTCGGGGAAGACGAAATGGAGGACGGCGACGTTGCCGCGCAGGACTGGTTCGTGAGCAAACGCAGCCTGCTGGCCAGCATCGGTGTCGGCACCGTCGACCAGTTGCTGAAATCAGGAATTAGGTCCGGCCATGTGTTCGTGCGGCTGGCCGCGCTAGGTAACAAGATTGTCGTCATTGACGAGGTGCACGCCTACGACACGTATATGTCCGGGTTGTTGGATCGTTTGCTGATGTGGTTGGGGCGGACCGGCGTGTCTGTGGTGATGTTGTCCGCGACCTTGCCCGCGAAGCGTCGGCAGGACCTGGTCGCGGCGTGGCAGTCGGGCCAGATGCGTTGCCTGCCACGGGAATTGCCGAATCCTCCGATGGTTGAGTGCTATCCGCGGGTCACGGTCGTGGGCCAGGGGACGGTGGTGGTGCGGGCGGCGGATGTGTCGGAGGTGAACCGCGACCGCACCATTGTTCTGGAACGGGTGTCCGACGATGAGGTGGTCGACTGGGTGCTAGGGCGGGTGCGTGATGGTGGTTCGGTCGCGGTGGTGCACAACCTAGTGCGGCGCGCGGTGTGGACGGCGACCGAACTGGAAAAGCGAATCGCGGCGTTGCCCGAGGATCAGCGTCCGGAGCTGATCATGATCAATGGCCAGCTGTCGTCGGAGCGCCGCCGGGGGATTGAGGAGGAGCTGCGAGGCAAGTTCGGCCCGGGGGGAACACGGCCTCGGGCGATCGTCGTGGGCACCCAGGTGCTGGAGCACAGCCTCGACCTGGATTTTGACGCGATGCTCAGCGACGTGGCGCCCGTGGATTCGCTGATTCAGCGTGCCGGACGGCTCCATCGCCATCGTCGCGGTCCGGACCGCGGGGTACCGGTCCTAGGGCTTACCGGGGTCGTCGAGGAACCGGGCGGTCCACGGTTCTCGCAGTACCTACACACGGTGTACTCGACGTGGGTCTTGTTGCGGACCTGGGCGTTGCTGCGTGACCGCGCGGTGCTGGCCCTGCCGCAGCAGGCTCCGGCGCTGGTGGACGCCGTCTACGGGCCACCCGCGGCGGTGCCCTGCCCGGCAGGCTGGGAAGAGGCGTGGGACTCAGCGCAAGCCGTACACCAAAGCGCGGTGGAGAAGATCGAGCACGAGGCTCGGCTGCTGCACCTGCCGATGCCGACCGCAGTCAGCCAACTCGCCGAGTTGACCGTGCGGCCGAAAGATCCGCGTCGCACGCGGCGGGGTGGACGGCGGTCGTGACAGTGTTCAACGGGGAGCCGACCGGGCCCGTGGAGCAGTCGCTCGAGGTCGTGGTGCTGCGACGGCTGCCGGATGGCCGCTACGTCACCCTAGACGGTGAGACCGTCGTGCTGCTGACGGATCAGGCGCCGCCGCCCCGGGCCGTCCTGGACGGTCTCCTGGCCTCGCGGCGCACGCTGTGGGCACCCAGCGACGTGCCCGCAGAGGTTGTCGCGGTAGTCGAGGAGAGTCCGGTTCCGGCAGTGTTCCATTCGGTTCCCGGTCTGTACGAGCACCGGGTCCTGGTGTTCGACGGCGATCGGTGTCGCCTAGCGGGCCGTAACCTGCGTCTGCATCCGGTGCTGGGGATCTACGCCGAAGCCGCGCCCGGCGAAGACGGAGCGGAACCGGCTCTGGCGGTATCGGCAGCCGCGGACAGCGCCGTGACGGCCTGGGCCGAGGCAGGGTTTGACCTGCGTAGCCGGCCATGGTTGCCGGTCGTCACGTTGGAGGGCGAACACGAACTGGTAGGGCTGGAACAGGTCCTGTGCGAGGCGCACCGGTTCCGACGTCTGACCGGCGAGTCACCCACGATGACCGCGGCGCTGTACCGGTTGCTGCTGGCGCTGCTGCACCGGATTTATGGTCCTCCCACGCAGCGTGCCTGGGCGCACCTGTGGCGGGTCCCGGCCCTGCCCCCCGAATCCGCGCACGCCTACCTGACCACGTTCGGTGACCGGTTCGATCTGTTGCACCCACAACGACCGTTTCTGCAGTGCCGTGCGCTCGCGGCGCTGCCGGCGGCGTCACCGGCCAAACTGATCCCCTACCGCGCGGTTGGCAACAACGTCACCCTGTTTGACCACACCACCGCCAGTGACCAGCTCTGCCTTGACCCGGGCGAGGCCGCACGGTGGTTGGTCACCGTGCAGGCATTCGACCCCGGTGGGATGAAGACCCCTTTCACCAAGGACAAATCCTCCGAGCGTGCCCCGTGCAACTTCTTCGGTGTCGTCCTGGTGGAGGGTGCGTCGCTGAAAGACACCCTGTTGCTCAACGCGCTGGTGTACGACCCGGACCACGGCGTTCCGGAGTCGACCAGCGACCGGGACCGGCCGGCGTGGGAGGAGCCAGACGACCCGACACCCGAACCGGACCATCGAGCCCCGCGTGGCTGGACCGACCTGCTGACCTGGCCCGCGCGCCGGGTACTGCTCACCGGCGCCGCCACCGGAGTGGACGGGGTCGTGATCACCCCCGGCACCCGGTTGAACGGCAGCCTCCCCGACGACGAACTCATGGCCGCCTTCCGTAAACCCCGCACTCCCGGCGGAGCCCCGAAGAAGGACGCGCCCTTGCTACCAGTCCGCTTGCACCCTCTGCGCGGCGTGTGGCGGCACAGCGCCGAACTGCTGATGACCGACGTCCGCGCGGAGGGACCGACCCGGCAGCGGCCTCGCGCACTGAGCCACCTGGCGGAGCTGGCCGAATACGGCCACATCCCCATCGACGCGGTCTACACCCTGCGGGTATTCGGGCAGCAGTTGGACTCGAAAGCCTCCGTGGTGGAGACCTGGCTGGAAGAACAGGTCTCCGCTCCGGTCGCGCTGCTGCGGGCACGCGATGAAACCACCGGTGCGCTCATCGGCCGGGCCGTCGCCCTGGCCGACGAAGCGGGCGCAGCCCTACGCGCCCTGCAAGACCGCTACCGCGCCGAACTGCGCGCCAGCCCAGCCTCCACCATCGACATCGACTACTGGCCCCGGCTAACCGCGCCGTTCAACACCTTCCTCGTCGCGATCGGCGCCGCGTACGTGCAGCGCACACCGCAAACACCCGCGATCACCGAGTGGGCCACCCAGGTACTCCGGCACGCCGACGAGGTCGCGCGACGCTGGATCCAGAACACCGGGCCGGGAACGCGGTCCCTGCTGGCGGCCGGCCAGCAGCACGATGTGTTCCTCCGCCGCCTTGCCTCCGCGGTCGCCGAATTTCGCGCCACCGCCGCCACCCACACCATCACCAGGGACGCCTCGTGACCACACCCGCCGTCAACCGGCGATACGACTTCATCGCCGACCTCTACCAGTTGGGCGCCGACCTGACCTCACCCGTGCCCAGACGAACGCCCGAGGCCCGCCGGACGCTGGCGCACCTTCGCCGTGGCCTGGCCGGCGACCGGCAACACGTAGCCGCCTACGAGTACATCTTCCGACACAACCCATCCGACAACGAAGCCGAGACCTGGATGCTGATCGCCGGGCTGTTCGCACTCCACCCGAAACCGACGAAGATCAGCGCGAACACCAGCCTTGGCGCCGCGATGGGAGTGCTCGCCCGCACACGCAAGGACTCCGTCACCCGCCGCTTCACCCAACTACTCGGCCAGAATTCCGACGCATTACCGCATTACCTGCGGCAGTGCGTGCAGCTCCTCGCGCACGGCGAGCAACCTGTGGACTATCGGCGGCTACTGGAAGACGTCCTGATCCTGACCAGTCCCGAACACTGCGGCCCCCGCGCGCAGGACCTGCGCCTGCTGTGGATCCGCGAGTTCCACCGCCACGCCAATCCCGACCGCCCCCGTGCCGGCCCTACCCCTCATGCCGCCGCCGATTCCGAGGAGACCACCAAATGATCATCGAGCTTCACCTGTTGCAATCCTTCCCGGTCAGCAATCTCAACCGGGACGACATCAACCAGCCGAAAAGCGCAACTTTCGGCGGATATACCCGGGGACGTATCTCCAGCCAATGCCTCAAACGTTCCGCCCGCCTGCTGTTCCGCGACTACGGACTGGCCGCCGACCAAACCGGCGTCCGAACGAAGCGGCTGCTCACCCAGGTCGTCGACGTGCTGGTCGACGCCGGCCGAGACGCCGGCGAAGCCACTGGCGTCGTCCAAGCCGCCCTGCACAGCCTTGGCTTCGGCGTCGACGACACCACCCACCTGACTCAGTACCTGCTCTACGTCGGCAGGAGCACCATCGACCTGCTTGCTGACTACAGCCAGAGCCACTGGGACGACCTCGCCGCCGTCACCGCGGCGAGGGGCTCCGCGCGTGCCACCAAGGTCAAGCCGGACAAAGCCACCCTGGCTGAGGCCAAACGAATCCTCGACGCCAGCCGCGCCGCCGACGTCGCCCTGTTCGGCCGCATGATCGCTGACAACAAGGACTTCAACGTCACCGCCGCCTCCCAGGTCGCCCACGCACTCTCCACCCACGCTGTGACGAACGAGTTTGACTTCTACACCGCCGTCGACGACCTCAGACCAGACTCCGAATCCGGTGCCGACATGCTCGGCACCATCGACTTCAACGCAGCCTGCTACTACCGCTACACCAATGTCGATCTCACGCAGCTCGCCACCAACCTTGACGGCGACATCGAACTGGTGGCCCGTACCGCCCGCGCCTGGCTGCACGCGTTCATCAACGCTGTCCCCAGCGGCAAACAGAACGCCATGGCCGCCCGGACCATGCCCGAAACACTACTCGGCGTGGTACGTGAGCACGGTGCCTGGAACCTCGCCAACGCCTTCCTCAACCCCATCACCCCTGGCGAGGACGTCATGGCGGCCTCCACGAACGCGCTGATCAACCACTTCGACCGGCTGTGCGACTTCTACGGCCACGACGGCATCAGAACAGCCACCGCAGCCAACCTGAACAACAACCTTCCCGCCATGGAACACGTCACGGCGACCCGCAACGTCACCACCTTCGTCGACCATCTCCTAGCTGCCACAGCAGCCTGACCACCGCCAACAATCATGAACGCAATCCTGAAGTTGTGCTTCGACGCGCCGATGCAGTCCTGGGGCACCCGCTCCCACGGCATCATCCGCGACACCGCAACCGAACCCACCAAATCCGGGGTCCTCGGCCTGCTCGGCGCGGCCATGGGCATCGACCGCACCGACGACGCCAGCCTGGCCGAACTGGCCCGCCTGAGCATGGGCGTCCGGGTCGACCGGCAAGGCATCCTGGAACGCGACTACCAGACGGCCCAGAACGTGCCCACCACCACCGGCTCGGGCCACCGGACCGTCGTCAGCGAACGCTACTACCTCGCCGACGCCCTCTTCCTCGTCATACTCGAAGGGGACGCAGGCCTGCTCGCCCGTGTGGCCGACGCCGTGCGCCGCCCACGGTGGCGCCTCTACCTCGGCCGTCGCGCCTTTGTCCCGACGCGACCCATCCTCATCGAACCGGGCCTGCTCACCGGACAGACACTCCATGATGCGCTCACAACGCATCCCTGGCTAGTTGAGCCAGACTCAGTGCGGTGCGCCGAGCGCGCCAAATCTGCCGATGACCGGGCGCCGCTCCGGTTGATCGTCGACTGTCCGCCCACCCTGCCGGAAGCCGAAATACGCAACGATCACCCCATCTCGTTCGCGCCAGACCGCCGTCGCTTCGCGACCCGTTCTGTGTTGCTGAACCACACACCCTTGACCAACGCCATGCTGAACGTCGAGGTGCCCTCATGTTCTTGACCAAACTCAGCCTCAACCCCCGATCGAGCGCTGTTCGGCGGGACCTGGACGACATCAACGACATGCACCGCACTCTCATGTCGGCCTACCCCGAGTTGGCGTCGCGCGACAACTTCCGACAAACCCACGGTGTCCTATGGAGAATCGACACTCTCTGCGGCGGACTGATTCAGTACATCCAGAGTCATACCGAACCGGCCTGGAGTCGTCTCGCGGCCGATTACCTCACCCGCCCCGCTGAAGTCCGTACTCTGGCCCCTGTGTTGGACTCGGTCCGGCCAGGCCGCAAGTACGCCTTCCGTCTCGTCGGTAACCCGACACGCTGCATTCACAATGACGCGAACCTCGCCATCCGCCGCCATGTCCCCCTCGGGTCAGAACACCACCTCGACTGGCTGGTCAACAAGGGCAGCCAACACGGATTCATCATCCCCGCTGCCCACGGCGGCCATCCTGACGTCGCGTGCACTGGTCTGCCCCGCCTCACCGGCAAACGCGGCAAGCCCGCCAGGGTCACCATCACCCCAGTGCGCTTCGACGGACATCTGGTCGTCACCGACCCCGACGCCTTCAAAGCCGCCCTCGTCACCGGCATCGGCCGTGCCAAGCCCTATGGCTGCGGACTCCTCACTCTCGCCCGGACCCAGAATTGACAACTCCATCACATGTTCGCCGGAACAACTGGTGCGCATGACCGACCGCGAGAAGGACATCGAGATCCTCGCCCTACGCCACCAAATCACGGTCTTGCAGAGACAACTCGGCGCGCGGCGCTACTCGCGCCACTGTCCCGCACAACGCTGCGCCGACTCCGACTGCTGGTCAGCTCAGACACGGTGCTGCGATGGCATCGCAACCTGGCGAAGCACCGCCACGCCCGTGGAAGCGAGCACCGTAGGCCCGGGCGTCCACGCACCATCGCCTCGATCCGGCCCGCCTGCGGCCGGACCTGCCGCGACCAGTTCTACCAGCTGGGAACGAACCGGCCCTACTTCATGTCCGACGGTTTGGTCCGGCTGCCAGGAACGCCTACGGTGACGATGTGCCTCGGGACCGCGTCGCCTGGCACATCGAACACCGTATGTCCGATGAGCGCGCTCAGGTGTGGCGGGGCCCCGGTGGGATCGAACGCCTTGTGGCGCAGTGAAACCAGGAATCCGATTCGGATATCCGTGGTCTGATATGTGACCGCCTGCTTGAGGTATGCCCGCTTGTCGCTCAAGGGCTGCTTCATCGAATCGACCTTCATCTCGATGCAGATGCTGAATCCGCTGAACTTGAGTCGCAGGTCGATTCGCCCGCCGCCGACGTGCTGGACCTCGAACTCGGCGATCGCGCCGAGGCTACTGGACTTCAAGTAGTCAAGAAGGTCCTTGTGGATGTGGCCTTCGACGGCCTTCGGGTCGAACAGGTACGGATACAGGTCCGATTGGGCATTGGCCCGTGAGCTGACGAACTGGATGATCAGCCGAAGAACGTCGTCCACTGCATCCTTCGGCTCCCTGACGTAGTCGGGGCTCGTCTCCAGACACGATCGGATCGCGGAGTACACCTCTGCCTCGATCAGGTTGAGGCTGTGCTTGCCGATGGTTCTGTCGCTGACCGCTTTGGCGAGTTCAGCGAGGGTCTCGGGCGACACTTTCTCGGCAAGTTCGATCGCTGCCGCGGATCCTGGCAGGACAAGTTGGTTGAGGGGTTGCGGCAGCGACGCGGTCGCCGTGCCGCTACCGCCTTTTCCCGGCCCTGCACCGGCCAATGCTTGCGCCTTCGCCGCTTGAAGGACCGTCTGCGCGGCGGCGAGCTTCTCGGTGACCTCACGTTCACGGTCGCCCGCCGCGGTCGCGGCTTCCTGTTCCAAGGCGTGGGTGTGATCTTCGAGGTTGCACAGCAGGCCCGCCGTCCTGGCGAACCCCGACTCGATGACCGGCTGAACGAGCCTGAGCAGGCCGCCAATGTCCTCCTCGTGAGAGACGACAGCCGCGGAACGCGAGCCCAGGTAGATCTGGAGTAGGTCGTCGACAACGACCTCGGCCTTGTAGAGGCTATCCCGCTCAAACTCTTCCCGGAGCCTGCCCAGGTCGTCAGCCAGTTGTGACCACGCCAGCAGCGCTGCTCGCTTCGGATCCCCATACCAATGATTCAGACCCATGGACGTCACGTTGATCCGGCGAACCCGCTCAGACAGGTCGGCCAGTGCGCGTGGTTCGAGCCGAGATGTCGACAGGGCCGCCACCTGCGGCCTCGCCGAGGACTCGTCGAGAAGCGCGCACAGCACTTCCACCACGGTCAGAAGGACGCTGGCGTCCTCACGCTCGTAGGTGTCCCAGGCGACCTGCAAGTACCGTGCGGAGGCTTCCAGGTTGTGCAGCATGAGCGGCAGGTCCGCGGCGCGGAGTGCGCTGACCAGTTCGATACCCGCCAGCACCCACGCGGCGTCGGAGGCGACGTCCTCGGGGTCGGAATCTGGACGCAACCGGCCGGCCGGGGGGTCGATCCCCGCGACGATGCGGACAACACTGGCGAGGCTCGCGGCGTGCGGCCAGTGGTCGACGGCGACACCGACGGCGCGGACAACCGCGGTGCCGAGCGGCTTGGGCATCGGTGCATCGAAACGTTCCAGAAGAGCTAGCAACGCGAATGGTGATCCGATCCCGCACAGGGCAAGTCGGGTGCGGGCCTCCAGTGCGCTTGCTGTTCTCAGGGCGGCGCGGCTGTCCGGGTCCGGTAAGTCGAGGAATTTCTGGACAGCATCCTCCAGGGCCTTGGCCAGAACCCCGCCGACCTCGTTCAGCGCTGGTCCACTGGTGAGCAGAGCCTCCAAGCTGTCGGTGAGGATGGCCGGACTCGTGGAGGATGTGACCGCAGCTGATACGCGGCGCATGGCTGCCGGATAGCTGTCGGTCCGGCCGCCGGAGTTGGCTGCCTCGTGCGCGACCAGATGGACGAGCGGCGGAAGCACCGGGCTGTCGGCGAGATCAGCAGCTTCCCGAGCCAATCGCTCCCAGCCACCAAGCGTCGCGAAAGCGCCCTCGACTGGCGGGCCACCCGCGCTCGCCGAAAGGAGCGCGGTGAGATCCCCCTCCAGCTCGACGGCCGCACTGCCGCTCATGGCGTTCCTCTCGTCAGCAATTACCGTGCAGCTTCTCACCAAACGTAGGCGTTACCCTCCGCGACAACCCGATTGGCTTGCGGAAGTAGATCAACGAGCGGGGCGGCGTTGCGGGTGGCGACGAAGATCTGCATCTCGGCCTCGCCCGCGACGTCCCGCAAAGCCCTGACCATGGTGGCGAGGTCCTCCTCCGGCATCTCCTCGGCGGACGGCGAGTCCAGGACGAGGAAACCGGGGTGTCGACCGATCCCCTCGACGTAACCGTGCTGGATGAGCGCGATGGCGGTCGCGATCTTGACCCGCAGCTTCTCGCCGGCTGTAAGCCCGGAGTAGGTCTGCTTGACGCCGTTCTCTCGGAGCATCATGTTCGCTCCGCCGCTGAGAGCGAAGCCGCTGAGGTTGTCGGCGCCGAAGCTCTGAGTCAGGCGTTCGATGTCAGCGGAGATCTGGACCAGCATCGGGTCCTGGTCGTTCTTCACCCACTTCTTGAGCACCTGCTCGGCTGCTTCCACGACGGCGAGGTGCACCGGATCGACCGGGTCAACCGTCGCCGGGTCGCTCGACCGGGTCAGCGCCCCCAGAGCACCTTCGGCGCGGGCCAAATCCAGTTCGAGCACACGACGCTCACTCGCGGCCGATAGAAGTGCGCTCCCCACTTCTACTCGCGCCGCCGCCTCGTCCCGTTCCGTCGTCAGCGTCGCGATCTCGGCAGTCAGCTCCGCCACCGCGGCTTCGGCCGCGGCCACTGCGGCCTGCGCCGCTTCAACCTCGTCCAGGGGCCCTTCTTCAGCATCCGGATCCTCGCCGTCACTTCCGGACGTCCTTGCGACCAGGCCGGCCACGAGCTCGTCCGGTACCGATGCGGCCACGATGACATCGGACTGGAGAGCCTTCAGATTCAGTTCACTGGTGCACACCGAACACTCGTGTTTGTCCGGTTCCGCAGCCTGCCGTTCCGGAGTGACCTGCGCAGCGCAGCGTGGGCACACCGACGGACGCATGTGATGGAAGAACCTAGCCGCGAGCGCGTCCTCGTAGCTGGTATGCACGCGGGCCTTCACTGCCTTGAGCTGTTGACGTGCTGTTCCAGCGAGCGACGTCTGCGCGATCAGCTTCGCCTCAAGCTTGTGAACCTCTCGCGCGAGGTCGGATGCGCGGGTCGCGGCGTCGAGCACCAGCTGCATGTCCGGTGTCTCGGCCGGTAGCTTCCCGATCTTCGTCCGAACGTCCTGGACCTGCTTCTCCGCCGCGCGTCGGCTTGCCTCCACCGCCTCGCCAGCCGCCTGGGCCTTGTCCTTCGCGGCGTCTCGTGCCGTATCCATGCCGCGCCGCGCCGTCATTGCGGCAGCCTGCACCGGTGCCCAGTCCGTACCGATGAACATCTGCATCATCCGCAGGCCAATGGTCTGCTCGTTGCCAACGATCGGATCGAGCTGGTTTGCGCGGACCACAAACGAACTGGAGTACGCGGGCCACGCGTGCACCCGAGCCGCCGTGTCCGTCCAGACCGGGATGTTTTCCAACCTCAACCGAGTCATCATCAGCGAGCCCATGACGCCCTCGAAGTCCGCGCCGTCGAACTGCCCGAGGATCGTAGATCTAGTGTCCGAGTCCGCCTCCATGATCCTGATCACTTGTCCGGTGGCCACCCCGTCCACCGCATCGAACGCGACCCGCAGCCGCTCGGCGCCCACCTTCCAATCGACTTCGACATGCTCGATCCAGCTGCGGACGTCGTTCTGGAACTGCGGACACCGGCCGGTCAGTGACCACATGAGAACGTTCAAGAGGGTTGACTTGCCGCGTAGGTTCCGACCCGAGCCAATCCCGTTGACACCGGGCTGGGGCGACCATTCGAAGTGAAATGGGACCCGCGCCCTTGGTCCTGCCTGCTCATCGGCCTCCGATGCCTCACCACCTCCGGCCGAGGCCGCTCCGGGCGAGCGCTTGTCAACGACCGGTCGGATCCACTCAGGGAGGTCGGCTACATCGACCAGCTCGTGTCCATGGGCATCGGGGCGATCCGGTTTGAGCCACTTCGTCCCACTGAAGTACATCCGTGTCGCGCGCAGCGGCACTGGAACCGCCTTGGTGCCGCCGAGCGGGACGCCGAGTCCGCTGAGGATCTTGTCGACCTCGTCGACAGTGAGGCTGAGCGGACCGCCTGTCCGCCGCCTGGCCAGGACGTCCACAACCTCCTTGCCGAGAGCACTCACGTCTGGTCCCCTTCCTGACCGGCTTCTCCAGCAGCCGATACCGATGCGGCGGCGCTCAGCGCGTCCAGCCGTTCGCGCACCCGCGGCGCGATTGGCGCGATGGCCACCCCCAGCTCGGTCCCTGCGTACGTGGCCTGCCGGTATTGCCGGTCCTTCAGGGCCTGCCCACCGTCGTCCCCTGCGACCAACGCGACCAGCTTCACCTGCTTGGCGTACCAGCCCAGAGTCGGATCCTTCGCGAGCTCAGCGACCGCGGCGGCCCCTGCCTGCGTCAGGAAGAACTGGTTGCGCTTGCTCTTTTTGCCTGGCTGCCCGGTACGGCGCAACGTGGCGAGGCCATACGTTTCGAGGATGGAGAACGCGTCATCGAGCTGCTCGTAGGCACCGAAGAACCAGCGCGGCATCGGGTACCAGCGCAGGTCCGGTTCTAGATCGTCCAAGAGCGACCGCGCTGTGTTCAGGTGACCAGCGTCGGCCGTGCCAGCTTCCACCATCGACACCAGCTCGTCGGCGAGGTAGTCCGGGTTTCGCAGCCAGAAGTCCATCGCCTGGAGCCGCAGCTCGCTTCGTACCGACTTGACCGTTCCGGGCGGATCTCCATCCACGGTCGGCGTACCGCATCCATCGAGCAGAACTAGCAATCGAATGGCGTGCTGAGTTCGCGTCGCAGCAGGGCGGCCCTCTGTACCTGCGGACTCTGCACCGGTAGCCATCTCGTCCAACCTGGCATTCCCCCCCCCAGAAGCACCGCTACTCGACCGGACGACCTTCACCAGAACTGCCGCCAGGTGATCACGGGCCCAAGGTTGCGGCCCGTGATCACGTCGCCAACCACGTCGTGCCGGCGCGACCGCCCGTTACGCCCGAGACCCTCTGTGACCGATGTGGTACGTAACGGATGCTGGATAGCAACTGGAACAGATCCGCCGTCTGCGGAGTCGTGCTGTCGGCGACGTCGGTGAACTGCGTGCGCAGGCGGACGCAGGCAACTGGCGGCCGGCGGAACGGCTGGCGCGGGTGCTGGCCGAGCAGGCGAGTTCGACGAGCTCGGCACCCGCGCGGCGGCCAGTGACTGGTACGCGGGCGTTTGGCTGACCGTGCGGGGCATACCTCATCTGTGGCCGAAGGTCGGCCAGGTTCACCGCGGCGATCCACTTCCGGTCCTGCCGTCGTGCCAGCCGGACCCGCCCGCGCCGGTCACCGAGGCTGGCCATCCGGTCGGAGTGCTGAAGCTGATGTGGTGCCTGGGCCCGTACCACTCGACGAACCCCAGGCGGTTCTTGTTCCTCGCCTGCGTCTCCGTCGGGGTCGTGATCGGTGCGGCCTTGGGGGATCTCAGAGCAGCCGGTGCCGTGGTCGCCGATGTCCTGGCTGCCGCGGTGCTCGCGTGGCTGGTGCCGCTCCTGCGTCAGGAGACGGCGGCCTGGGCCATGCTGATATGGCGTGCTGCCCCGAAACGCATTCGTTCCGCCGCTTTGACCGTTCCGATCGTCGTCGTGCCCGCGTTGTGCGCGGCCGGTCTCGCGCTTTCGGCGCCGCTGGACGCCGTCGTGCTCGCGGTGGTGTTCTCGGCCTACTTCGTGGTTGTCCTGGCTGCGCTCGAAGCCGTTCCCCCCGCCAGGACAGGCGTTACCAGGTCAGCCGCCCGGTGTCTGCCTGAAGCCGAGGAACCGTGGCAGGGGCTAGCGCTACGTGAACAACATCGCCAGCTGACGCTGGCGCGCTGGTGACCTGGCCGGCGCGCTACCCGCATTCGAGGAGGTGCTCGCCGACAGGCTACGGGTGCTGGGCCCGAGCCACGCCCACACCCTGACCACCCGATCCAAACGTCCGCTTCTGCCGCAGGTCGGAGCCTCCCAGCAAAACTCCCACATGACCTCCCACTCGGCCTTCCTGCCGCTCTACCAGATGGGCGGCCGATGCTTGGTACAGCACGACCGAGGAGCCAGAGATGATCCGCGAACGGAGGGATGTCATGACACCGCCGGCCTTCCACGACCAGGTGCCGGGATGCGAGCCGCAAGGGTGTCTCCCTGCATCCTGCCGCCAGCCCAAGAGCGAGAGGAGGTTGGCGCGATGATCGAGTTCCAGGAGATCGAGCCGCGGATGACGTTCAGCCCGAGGGCCAACGCGTGAAGTGATCACTGAGGAGGAGTTTCCATGTATCGCCCGCGAATCAAGTGGGAACACCGGCCTGTGCGGATCGGGGCGAGGTTGGTGCGGATCGGCGGCACGGTGCCGAAGATCGCGGCGAATGTCACCGACCCCGACGGGTGGGTGTGGGCGCTGCTGGGAGCCCTGGACGGTATGAGGACGGTGGATCAGATCATCACCGAGCTGGTCCACCGGTTCCCTGGCCGGTCGGCCGCGGACGTACTCGAAGATCTCGGCGCGCTGGTGCGCGCCGGCTATGTCGAGAACGCGGCCGAGCCGCCGCCGGCGGGACTGACCATCAGAGAGCAGGAGCGGTACAGCCGCAGCCGGGCTCTGTGGCAGTGGATGGACCGCACTCCGCGACAGTCCAGTTGGGACACCCAGCTGTTGTTGCGGCAGGCGCGAGTGACGGTGGTAGGAGTTGGCGGCGCGGGGAGCACCGCAGCCCTATCGCTGGCGATGTCCGGTGTCGGAACGCTGCATCTCGTCGAGCCGGACCGGGTCGACCTGTCCAATCTCAACCGGCAGATCCTCTACACCGAGCAGGACATCGGCGAGCCCAAGCTCGACGTCGCCCTGCGCCGGCTGCGCGCGCACAACTCGGACATTACCGTCACGGGCGAGGCACTGACGATCACCGGCCCATCAGCGTTGGCGGCGCTCGCCGCAGGATGCGACGTACTGGTGCTGACGGCGGACTCCCCGGCGCAGATCCGCTCCTGGACCAACGAGTCCTGCCTGCGCACGGGCACGAACTGGGTACATAGCGGCTACCACGGGCCCCAGATCAACCTAGGGCTGTACAGACCCGGCGGCGGCCCGTGCTACGACTGCGCTTACGTGGCCGCACGCGAACGTGAGAGTGGCTTGCCCACAACGACGTGGCCGCCGACCGGGCCGGCAGACGAACTGGCGGCGAGCAGTGCCGTCTCCGCGGGGATCGCCGGTCACCTGGTCGCCCACGCCGCGATGAGCCTGATCACCGGCGCGCCCCGTCTTCCGGCCAACCGTGAATATGGACTCAACCTCGTCACCTTGGACGACAGCGTGGTGCTTGGCCTGACCAAACCCCGAGCGGACTGTCCCGCGTGCGCTACGAAGTGACCTTCATTGGCGTTCTAGCTCTGCGGCCCGTTGCAGCGCCTCGTCCACGCGGGGATCGTCCAATGCAGTAAGCACCTCGGCTGCGTCGCACCATGCCTGCACCGCGGCGCGCGGATCGCCGAGGTGTTCCGACGACGTAGCACGCGTCAACAACACCGAGGCAAGGCCACCGTCGACATGGCCCAACGACCGGTACACCTCGGCCGCGCGGTTGCACACGGACACTGCCGTCTCGTGCTCGCCGAGCCCCTGCCAAGCCACCGCCGCTACGAGGAAGGCGTATGCCTCACCGATGCGGTCGCCGGCTGCTTGGCGCAACGCCAGGCCACGATCGGCGTGCACGAGAGCCTGCCGGAAATCGCCGCGCCGGGTGCAGATGTCGCTCAGATTGCAGTGCACCACTGCTTCGGTGCGGGTCAGGCCCAAGCCTGTGGCCAAGGTCAACGTGCGGTGGTAGCACTCGGTCGCCTCGTCGAGGCGTCCCTGGTCCAGTCGCACGAGGCCCAACCCGAGAAGGCACGCGATCTGGCTCGGCGCGTCGGCGAGTCCGTCGGCGATGACCATGGCCTTGGCGAGGTCGGCATCGGCATCCTGGAGTTTGCCCAGATACCACCAGGTTTCCGCCCGCATGCTCAGCAGGAGTGCTTCGGCATGGAGATTGCCGGCCTGGTGCGCGGCGGCGATTCCCACAGCAGTGATCTCCAGATGCTGCGCCGACCACGCGCGCTCTCTGGCGATCAGGAATCGGCTGTACACGGCCAACGCGATGGCGGAATCGTGGACGCCGAGCGCGCCGGCCTGGCGGACCGCGGCGACGACGTTGGGGCGCTCGGCGAAGAACCATGACATCGCCTCGGCCCGGTCAGCAAACGAGACTGTCGGGGCGACGGCCGGCACTTCCGGCGTGTGGCCGACAAAGGCGGGAAAGGCGGTCTGGTCGGCATACTGGGCTGTGCCCGCGTACCACCCCAACACCCGCCTGGTCGCCTGTTGCCGGTCGGCCGGCGCGTCGTCGAGTTCCACGCGCCGCGCGGCGTAGAAGTGCAGCAGGTCGTGCGTCGCGTAGCGACGGCGGCCGGCCGGCTCGACCAAGTGCAGTTCGGCGAGCGCTTCCAGGCACCGATAGGCCGTGCCTGTGCCAAGACCGGTGATCGCCGCCACCGCGCGCACGTCGAATTCGGGACCCGGGTGCAAACCCAGCAGGCGGAACACCCGGGCCTGGTCGTCAGGCAAGCGCGCGTAGGACCAGTCGAACACCGACTGCACGGCCGCGTCGACGTCGCTCGCTCCGCCGGACATGGCGTCGTCATGAAGTCGACGGCCGTCGGTGATGTCGGCGACGACATCGGCGACCAGGAGGTGCGGCCGCCCGGCCAGCCGCGTGGCCGCGACGCGGACCGCCAATGGCAGACCCGCGCAGATCCGCACGAGATCAGTTACGGCATCCGGCTCGGCATCGCACCGGCCGGACCCGATCAGGCCACGGAGCATGCCGTGCGACTCGTCCGTCGAGAAGAGGTCGAGCCGCACGCGCTTGGCGGCGTCGATGATCACCAGCTCGGTCAGGCTGTCTCGGCTGGTCACCATGGCCATGCAGCCGGCGCCGCCCGGCAGAATCGGCCGCACCTGTGCCGCGTTTGCCGCGTTGTCCAGCACGACGAGCACCCGGCGGGTGGCCAGGGCCGATCGGTACATGCCGGCCAGCGCGTCCAAGTCGATGGGCAGCCGGGCCGCCGGAATCCCCAGCGCGGTTAGAAAGGCGGTCAGCACCAGGGCTGGGTCCAGGGGAGCACTGGGGCCGTATCCCCGCAGGTTCACGAAGAGCGTGCCGTCCGGGAACCTGTCCTGGACGTGGTGCGCCCAGTGCACGACGAGACTGGTCTTGCCGGCTCCGCCGGCACCGTCGATCACGGCGACCGCCGCCGTGCAGTCGGCGGTCGGCAGCAGTGCGTCCAACGCCGCCACCTGCCCGTCGCGGCCGGTGAAATCCCGTACCGCCGCGGGCAACTGCCGCGGCACCGGCGCGGGCGCGGTGTGCTCGCCGGCGTGGACGATCACCTTGTTGATGGTGCCGGCCTGGATGACGGACCCCACCGCGTCACTGGTGACCGCGTTGCTGACATCGTCCGGAACCGCCATGGTTGACAGTCTGTCCGGCGCGCACTCGATGCCGAGAGCTATGCGGGCGCACTTCCACTCTGATGGAGCACCTTCCCGTACTAGCCTGGTCCCGATCACCCGAACGCGGCGTCGAGCCGCCCGTATGAGTCGGAGAGATCTGGTTAGGTGAACCTTTCCGGCTGCGCGGGACAGTCGAGGGGACCCGATGGAACTTCGCGTTCTGGGGCCGGTGCAGGCCTTCGACGACGACGGCGGCCTCGTGCCCATGGTGCCGAAGGTCCGCGCGATCCTGGCGCTGCTGCTGCTCAACTTGAACAAGCCGGTCAGCAACGACGCGATCATGGGCTGGCTGTGGGGCGGGGAGCAGCGCGACCGCGCCACCCTGTACCGCTACGTCAGCGATCTCCGGTCCACGCTGCAATCGGCCCTTGGCACCGAGATGCAGCACATCAACAGCACCCAGCGCCTGGCAGTCGACCCCGAGCACGTCGACTACCACCGGTTCCTCGGCCACCTCGCGGCGGCCAAGGCCGCTACCGACTCCACGGTGCTGCTGCGGGAGCTCGGCGCCGCGATGAGCGAGTTCCGCGGCGAACCGCTCGCCGGGCTCAAGGGCGGCCGGCTGGCCAACCTCCGCACCGATCTGGACAACCAGTGGCGTGACACGTGTCTGCGGCACGCCACGGCGCGGCTTGCCCTCGACCAGCGCGACACCGCACTGACTGAGCTCGATCAGCACACTCGGCGCTGGCCGCACGACGAACGCCTGTACGCGCTGCGGATCGAGGCGATGGCCACGCTCGGACGGCACGCGGAGATCGCGGACTACCTGGACCACCTGCCTGACAGGCACCGCCCCACCGAATGGTTGCGCGACCGGGTCCGGCAGATGCTCGCACTGCGAGACCGCGCCCCGCGCGGCAGCGCACTCCCAGTCGCGGCGTCGTTCGCCTACCCGTTGAGCGCCGGTCCGCGAACTCCTGAGCCAGCCACGCCGCGCTGGCACCCCACCCAGCCGGTCCGATTCGGCGTCGTGCCCGCTCGCGCCGGATGCTTCCAACAACGTGACGCCGCGCGCCTGCTGGCCGACAGCGTCCCGCGCTCGGGAACCGTGGTGTTGACCGGATTAGCAGCCGCGAACACGCGGGTGCTGTCCGGACTGGGCGGGGTCGGGAAGACCCAGCTGGCCGCCGACTTCGCCCATACCCTGTGGGACGCGGGCGACCTCGACGTGCTGGCCTGGATCACCGCGGGCAGCCGCGACGCGATCACCTCCGGCTACGCCCGCCTGGCTACCGAACTTGTTGGCGCCGACGACTCCGACGTCGAGCAGGGCGCGCAGCGGTTGCTGAGCTGGCTGGCGGTGACCACAACGCGCTGGCTGCTCGTCCTCGACGACCTGCGCTCACCAGCGGACATGCGCGGACTCTGGCCGCCGCACACCGGCACCGGCCGCGTCGTGGTGACTACCCGACGGCGGGACGCCGCACTCCGGGGAGACCGGCGGCAGCTTCTGGAAGTCGACTCGTTCACTCCGGAACAGTCCGTGGCTTACCTGACCGCCAAGCTGGCCGAGCGACCGGCTCAAGCCGCAGGGGCCGCCGAGCTGGCGACGGCCATGGGCCACCTGCCGCTCGCCCTGGCGCAGGCCGCGGCCTACATCGCCGATCGAGGCGCGATGACCTGCGCCGAGTACCAGGACCGGTTCGACGACCGCCGCCGCACCCTCGCCGACGTGCTGCCCGACCTCGAAGCGCTGCCCGACGACCACCACAGCACCCTGACCGCGACCTGGTCCCTGTCGATCACCCACGCCAACCAGCTCACGCCAGCCGGGCTGGCTGCGCCCGCGCTGGAGCTGGCCTCGGTGCTGGACCCGAACGGCATCCCGCTCGCGTTGTTCGCGACACCGACCGCGCTGGCCTATCTCACGCGGGCGGCCGGGTGTGAGGTGGACGCGGCCGCCGCGACCGAGTCGCTGTCCTGCCTGCATCGGCTCAACCTGATCACTCTGGATCCCGACGCCCCGCACCGTGAGATCCGTGTGCACGCCCTGGTGCAGCGCGTCGCCAGTGAGAGCCTGCCGGCCGCGCAGCTGGCCGTCACCGCACGGACCGCCGGCACTGCCTTGTTCGAGATGTGGCCGTGGGACATCGAGCGTGACCGTGCGCTGGCCGCTGTCCTGCGGGCCAACAGCGACGCCCTGCACGCTCGGACCGGCAGCTTGCTGTGGTCGGACACCGGTCCCGCGGTCCTCTACCGGGCCGGGCGCAGTCTCGGCGACACCGGCCAGCTCCACACCACCGTCGAGTACTACGCGCGGTTGCGCGACGAGGCCATCGAGATGCTCGGCCCCGAGCACGTCGACACGCTCACCGCCCGCACCAACCACGCGCGCTGGACCGGGGAGTCCGGCGACCCGCACGCCGCGATCGCGCAGTTCCGGGACCTGCTGGCCGACCACCGGCGGCTGCATGGGCCGGACCACGCGGCAACGCTGCGTACCCGCTACAACCTGGCGAAATGGATTGGGGATGCCGGAGATCCGGCCGCGGCGGTGACCGAGCTGGAGTCACTGCTTGCCGACCAGTTGCGCGTGCTGGGACTGCACCACATCGACACCATGGCCACCCGCCGGGCGCTCGCGTACTGGCGGGGTGAGGCGGGGGACGCGACTGGCGCCAGCGAGGAGTACACCGCGCTGCTGACCGACCGGCTGGCGCTGCTGCCTGCCGACCACGTCGACGTGCTGTCCGACCGGCACGGGCAGGCGTACGCGCGGGGGCTGGCCGGTGATCCCGCCGGTGCGGCCGCGCTGCTCGAACGCCTCATACCGGACCAGCTTCGGGTGCTTGGCCCCGATCACCGCAACACCCTGCTCTCACGGCACAACCTGGCCAAGTTCGTCGGCAAGGCCGGCGACCCGCGCCGGGCGCTGCGCCAGTTCGCGGCGCTGCTGGAGGATCGCGTTCGCGTGCAGGGGCCGGACCATCCGGAGACGTTGATAACGCGGAGCGAAGTGGCCTACTCGCGGGGAGACGCCGGCGATCCCGCCGGCGCGGCCCGGGACTGCGCCGAGCTGCTCCATGACCGCTTGCGAATCCTGGGGCCTGAACATCCGCGCACCCTCATCACCCGCCACGATCACGCCTACTGGTGTGGAGAATCCGGAGACCCGGCCGGCGCTGTCACCCAGTTCGAGGCGGTTCTCGCCGAGCGCCTGCGGATCCTGGGGCCCGAGCATCCGCGGACCCTCATCACCCGTCATTTTCTCGCCCGCGCCCGCGGCAAAGCGGGCAAGCATGTTCAGGCAGTGGAGGAACTTCAGGCGCTGCTGGCGGATCGCCTCCGGCTGCTGGGCAGCAGCCACCCACATACCTTGATGACCCGCGGCGAGCTGGCCCACTGGCGCGGTGCCGCCGGTGCGCCCCTACCTGCGGTCGCCGAGCTCGCCGCGTTGTTGGCCGACCGGTTGCGGATCCTCGGCCCCGACCATCCGGCCACCTTGGTCACGCGCCGCGATTTGGCGCACTGGCGGGCCAAATCCGGCGACCCGTTCCGCGCCGTCGGGGAACTGTCCGATCTGTTGGCCGACAGCCAGCGCGTGGTAGGCGCGGATCATCGCGACACCCTGATCATTCGCAGTCACCTGGCGTACTGGCGCGGCGAGCTGGGCGATCCGCGTGGCGCGCTCACCGAATTCACCGCGCTGCTCGGGGATCAACGCCGGCTGTTGGCACCGCACCATCCGCGTACGTTGCAGACTCGCCACGACTTGGCACGGTTCACCGGCAAGGCGGGGGATGCGCGGGAGGCGGTCACGATGCTGGCCGGCCTGCTGGCCGATCGGCCGACTGCGCCGCGCGGCTTGGCCGTTCGCCATGACCTTGCCCGCTACACCGGCAAGGCCGGTGACGTGCCGGGTGCGATCGCGATGTTCACCGATCTGCTGACTGATCGACTCGCCGTGCTGGGGCCGCACCACGCCGACACGCTGTCCACCCGTGATCACCTCGCGCGCTGGCGCGGGGAGTCTGGCGACGCCGCGGGCGCGGTGAACGAACTCGAGTCCGTACTGGCCGACCGTTTGCGTGTGCTTGGCCCGGACCATCCCCACAGCTTGATCAGTCGGGGAATCCTCGCGCGCTGGTGCGGCGAAGCCGGCGACCCGATCGGTGCGCTCGGGCAGTTTGAAGCACTGCTGTCGGATCGGCTCCGGCTGCTCGGGCCGGACCATCCGCACACGCTCATCACTCGCTGCGATCGCGCCTACTGGTGTGGGGAAGCGGGCTACTACGCCGCCGCGGTCGACCTGTTCGAGTCCGTGCTGGCCGACCGCATGCTCCTGCTCGGCCCGCGCCATCCGCACACCCTGGCCACCCGCCACCACCTGGCTCGCGCCCGTGGCGAGGCCGGCGATGCCGCCAGCGCCGCCGCCGAATTTACCGAGCTGCTCGCCGACCGCCTCGCTATTCTCGCCCCCGACCATCCACAGACCCTCATCACCCGCGGCGACGTGGCCCACTGGATCGGCCGTAGCGGCGATCATGTGACGGCCCTCGGCTTGTGCGAAGAACTTCTTGTTGACAGGCTGCGGGTGTTCGGGCCAGACCACCCTCGCAGTTTGATCACCCGTGGCAACATCGCGCACTGGTTGGGCAACACTGGCGAGTTCGACGCCGCGGTTCAGCAACTCGAAGCCCTGCTGGCCGACAGCCTCCGGGTGCTGAGCGCGGCTCATCCCCGCATCCTCGCCACCCGGTACGACCTCGCCACGTTCACCGCCCGTGCGGGCCGGGCCGCCGAGGCGGCCGCCCAGTTCCGGCTGTTGGCTGCGGAGTATCAGCGCACGTTGGGGGACGACCATCCGATCACCGAGCGGACCCGCCGCTCGCTGGCTCAGTGGGATCGTTGACGCAAGGGAATGGGGAGACGGCGGTGGCCGTCTTCCCGTCCGTTGTGCGGTGGACAATCAGCGGGTCAGCCGCAGGCCGGGTCGCCGTCCTGAGCCGGGACACTGATGGCGTCCCAGGCGGCCTTTACCGCGTTGAACTCGGTGTAGCTGCTGGGGAACAGGTTCTTGGCCACGGTGAGCGCCCAGGTCCGGCTGTGCCAAAAGTCGATGCGGAGGCGGTGACCATGGGTTTTGCTTGTCAGCTCAGGCTGCCCGCCGGTACTTGTTGATCACCCCGCCGAGGATCCTTCGGCGTGTTCGTTGGGGTTGCCGGCGCCGGTGTTCGAACGCGCAGCCGCCGGCGCAGCGCTGGTGGGTGTTGTAGAGCGGGCCGGGTGGGCTGCCCCACCAGTCGTCGGGGGTGGTCCGCCGGTAGGGCAGGGTGTTGCCTGGGTTGGCCTCGCGGCCGATGGCCCGGGTCAGCGTGAAGCTGCCGATCGGAGTCGCGGACAGGCTCACGCTGGGGTGCGTGATCAGCCCTGTCCGAGCCGATGCTGGCCGGAATGCCCGCGCTGACCTTTGCCAGCCGCCTGTGGCCTTAGTCGATTCCGCAACTGGGCCGTGGTGGCGGATGCGCTCCTCGCGACGATGGTGATCACCTGGGACACGGAGCCCGTGTCGGCCGGTCAACGGCAGGGCTGACCTGCGGGCGTCGGTGCATTGGTCGTCGGGCTCGGTGACGTCGTCGTGCTGACGCTGCTCGCTGGAGTGTTGATTGGCCAGACCGCCGCACGGACGACAGGCGGCCCGCTCGTGGTGCATTGAGCCGATGCCGTCACCAACAGCCCGGCCGGCACGCACCGTAGCAGGTATCGCATACGCCCACCTTTCACGTTCGGCGGGTCATCCGACCTCTCCAACCGTTGCGGTGGAAGGAAAATGTCGCCCTGCCGTGACCCGTCGATGGGAAAGTAGGGAGATGGACGTTGCCATCACGCCCACCATCGCGAGAACTGCGGGAGGGGCCGTTGCGAAGGTGCTCGGTGGGCTGGCTCCCGAACTGCTGCGTGAGGTTCGCCGCAAACGGAAGGTGCGGCGGTCGATCCAGGCTCTGCTGGAGCGGCCAGCCACCGGCCTCGACCAACCTGCCGAGCGCTTGGCGCCGGTTGAGGTCTCCCGGTTGGTCGCGTACGTCCGGCTCCCCGACTTCGAGCAGGTCGCGATCGCGCTCACCGGCCTGGTGCTGGAACACAAACAGCCGGACAAGTATGTCGCCGACCTGCGTTCCGGACTGACTCGCTCGCTCCGACTGCACGGTGTCGTGTCCGGCCCCGACGTCGACGCCATCGCGACGGCGCTGTTCGACGAGCTGTGGTCCGCTGTGGTACTGACGGTTGGCCAGGCCGGCGACCCGACGCATGTCGCGGCGATACCGGGGATGGCGGTGACGGTCAGCATGCGCGCCGCCGCTGCGGCGCGGAACTGCCAACTGCTCGAGCGACTGCGCACGATCGACGACACGCAGGCGTTTGTTCGCGCGCTGCGCTCCCAGATCGGCCGCGTGGAGGGGTTTGTCCGGCTGCAACACACCGAATCCGGCCGGCGGGTGCCGCTGGCCAGTATCTACGTGGAGCCGCAGCTGGAGAAGCACAGCGCGGAGGCCATGGTCAAGGAGCCGGAACGCATCGCCTCGAAGGATGTCCTGACGCGATGTCTGCGCGCGGTGGTGCTGGGTGAGCCCGGCTGTGGGAAGTCCACGCTGGCAGCCATGATCACGTGTCGCATCGCCCGGGCCACCGAGGCCCGGCTACGTGGCACGGTGCCGTTTCTAGTGGTGATGCGGGACTACGCCGGGTTCGTCGAGCGGGAGCAGCTCTCCGTCGCCCGCTACCTGCAGGCGATGGTGGGGGCGCGCTACCAAATCGAGCCGCCGCCCGACTGCGTGGAGTACCTGCTGCTCAACGGGTGCGGTGTGGTGATCTTCGACGGTCTGGACGAGTTGCTCGACACGTCACTCCGACGCAAGATCGTCGAAGCGGTCGAGGCCTTCGCCTACGCCTACCCGACAGCCACCGTCGTGGTGACGTCCCGGCTGGTGGGCTACGAGCAGGCACCGCTCGATTCGGCGCTGTTCGCGCACCTGCGCCTGGCCGACTTCGACGACGCCCAGGTCGAGGATTACGCCGGCAAATGGTTCGGGCTGGACCGGGATCTGTCCCAGCCTAAACGGCGGGAGTTGGCCAAGGCGTTCGTCCTCGAGTCGGCCTACGCCCCCGACCTTCGCCGCAATGCTTTGATGCTCTCGCTCATGTGCGCGCTGTACCGGGGCGAGGGATACATTCCGCGCAACCGGCTCGACCTCTACGAACGCTGCTCGGTGCTGTTGTTCGAACGGTGGGACCGTCAGCGAGGAATCGAGGTTTCGCTGCCGTTCCAACAGCACGTGCGTCCGGTGCTGTGGTTTCTGGCCGAATGGATGTTCACCAACGGGAACACCAAGCCGGCGGTGACCCAATGGGAGCTCACCGCCGCCGCGCAGCGGTTCCTGCTTAGAAAGCGCTTCGAGGATTCGGACGAGGCGGAGGCGGCAGCCACGGCTTTCGTCGAATACTGCCGGGGCCGGGCCTGGGTGCTCACCGAAGTCGGCACGACAAGCGACGGCGAACCGTTGTTCGCGTTCACCCATCGCACTTTTCTCGAGTTCTTTACGGCAAACCAGCTGGTGCGGACTCATCCGGGGGCGAGGAACCTCCTGGATGTCCTCCTGCCACATATTCGCAACGAGGAGTGGGACGTTGTCACCGAACTCGCCGTGCTCCTGCTCGACCGGCACATCGATGACGGAGCCGACGACTTCCTCGAACTGCTTCTCCGCGACGCCGATGCCCGCCCGCTCGATGACCGCGTGCCAATCCTGACATTCGCGGCGAAGCTGCTGTCCAGCTTCGTTCCCACACCGCGCCTTCGCCATCGGGTTTTCGACGCCTGCTGGGAGCTGGCCAGCTCCATGGACGGCGATGCCGCACGTGTGGATCCGACCCCGTGGCGGCGCAAGTCGCCCCTTGGCTGGCTCCTGGTCGCATCCCCCGAGAACCGGGGTCCGATCGCCACGATGATCGCGGAGCATGCCCGGGCCGAGAACCCGGCCGGGATCTCGGCGGCGCTGGCCGTGGCACTGGATCAGCTCCTCCTCGGCATTCCGCCGACCCTGTGGCGTTCGCTCAGAGATTTCTGGTACGGCGAGTCGGTCACTAACGCGGTGACCCTCCGTCCCGTCTTCAGGAAGCTGGCGAGTAAGCGCGCGTGGGCGGCGGTCGAGGCTGTCTTCGGCGGAGACCTGTCGATTGTCGAAGCGATCGAGTTGCACGGGGCGGCTGCGGTGTGTGAGGGCTCGCCGTTATGGGGAACCAGTTACCGTCGGGCACCGATAATCCAGCAGCAGGTCCTGCTCGACCACGACCTCGAATGGCGCCCAGAGTTCCCGTGGGTCGTCGATCCGCTAGCCGGCACCTGGGCCGAGGAGTTGGCGGCTACGCTGACGGCCGCCCCGACACCCTGGGTGCGGCTGTCGAGGTTGCCCTGGTGGGACATGGACGTGGAAGACGCACCGAATACCACGCCGACCGGCACCGCCGCCTTCGACACGATGGTGTTGTGTGCCTGCCTGCTCTGGGAGGCGCGCGCGGCCGCTCGTGACCGGCTACCGTCCGAGCTCGGCCCGGAGCCCCTGCCGAGCTGGCTCAGGCAGCCGCCGACGCATCCCCTGTCGGTGCTGATGACCAATGCCGGCGAAGTGCGTTATGGCGGGAAGACCGCGCTGTTGACGGACGCCGCGCGAGAGTGGCTTTCGCCTGTGGTTCACGCGTTTGTCTCACGGTGGGCGGCCGGCGGCATAGATCTGGTGCTTGTCGACGCCGCGACGATTTATTAGCGTTCGTCGATGCTTGACAGGTCGGACGGTGCTGGCCCGGGATGCACGTGCCCGGCTCCCCGGGTCGCGCGGGTCATCCCGACGTACAAGTCGTTGTGTCCTCATGGCTCGTCTCAGTGAGCCTTTTTCATCCTGCGGCGAGTTCGCGTGCCTGTAGTACGTGGATGGCTTTGGCCAGGCACCGGCGCGGTGCGGGCTGCACCGCAGCTTGCGGAGAATCCGCCAGGTCTTGAGCTGGGCGCCTGCGCGTTCACCGGGTCCGCGCAGGCGGGCGTGGGCGCGGTTGGCCTCCTTGCGGGACTCGGGCTTGTTGCGGCCTTTGTGCGGGGTCCGAACCCGCTGACCGGTCGGGTCGTAGCGGTGGTAGCCGTTGTCGCCCAGCGCGATCAAGCCGGCCTCGTGCAACGCGACCAGCACGTTCCAGATCCGGGCGGCGGCGGTGTCGTGCGTGCTGCCCGGCAACTGGCCTGACACCCACAGGATTGTGCCGTCCGGCGAGGCGATCACCTGCAGGTTCACTCCGTGTCTCTTGTGCTTGCCCGAGTAGAGGGGCCGATCTGCCGCCACGCGGTCGATCGGGATCAGGGTGCCGTCGATGTTCACGTAGGCCATGCCCTGCCGCTTCGCCTTCCGCAGTGCGGTCCGTAGTTTCGGGGCCCGCTGGGCGAGCAACTCGACGGTCTCGTTGACGTAGCGCCAGCAGGTGGTGTCGACACCGCGAACCCGGCGGCGACCTCGGCGAAGGGCTCGCCCTTGCGCAGGTGCACCAGCACCAGCAGGGCCTGCTGTCCTGGGTTGAGCGTGCGCCAGACCGAGCCCAGTTGCTTGCGGTGGGTTCGGATGAGGCCGGACACGAAGGTCAGGGTCTGATGTGACAACGGCAGCGCGGCACGGTAGAACAGCATGCGAAGCCTTCGGTGGTATGGACTGATCTTGGTCGACAGCCCTCCTACCGGAGGCTTCATCCGTGTCGCGCCGACACGCCGACGATCCTCAGTTCCTGATCTGCATCCCTTGCCTCCCAGGACATCCGGACCAGGATGAAAAAGGTTCACTATGTCGAGACAGTTCAGGCCCGGCAAAGGTTTTGCGATCGGCAGCGCCAGACTGGACACTTCAGCACAACACCAGCAGCTGTCAAAGGAGCACGTGGTGGCATTAGTCAGGAAGGGGTCCCGGCGCATCGTCGTGGACGGCGACACCTATCGGTGGCGCATACGCCACAAGCCGAGCTACAGCCAAGGCAATGGCTGGACCCCACTGACGTTCGCAGTGGAGAACGCGGCAGGCACTGGAACGGTACTCGTCGTCCGGACCAACCAGCCCCACCCCGGGAACTGGCTCGGCCTGCTGTCAAAGCCAATTCTTCCAACCGACGTCGCACGCGCCATACGAGCCGCACGCGCCCAAGGCTGGGCGCCATCCGCCAGCGGCTCCCCGTTCCACCTCGATCTCCCCAGCGCGCCGGGCGACCCCTTGGCATAGTCGCGGTCTCGGCATAGATCGACCTATGCGGACATTCACATAGATAGACGAATTCGGTCCGCTGAACCTGCAGGCCCTGCAAGGAAAGTCTGGCGGCGAGCGGGAAAACCACAGCGTCAGTGAGCCACGTACAACCGCTATGAGGCGTGATGCACATGCTCGCCGCCTTGGATCTGGCCACCGGCAAGCTCCTCTACCGGATCCGGGACCGCAAACGCCACCGCGAGTTCCCCGGTCTGCTCAAGGCCTTGCGCGCCTGGTGGCCTGGGGAGAAGTTGTACGTCGTGGCCGACAACGGCTCGCGGGCAAATCATGCCACCGCGACGACCGCTCACGCCGCTGGCCGGTAGCTCAGCACGTAACCCGTACCTGCAAAGTGCCAACTTCACGGAGAAACCAGCGTTGTCGGCCTCAGAGTGTGCGGGCGGCGGGCCCTGATGCGCTGCCGGCCGCAAGCTCAGATGCTGGTCGTGGCTCATCGCGACACCAACTCTCGGTGAATCGACGCGAAGGCGGGGGCAGTCATGGCGCGCTTGAACTCGGCCTGCGCGTCCGAGACGTCGATGCGGGTGAAGGGTGGTCTGGCGGTCACTGGGGCCTGGTGCAGGGTGAGCTTCGTAGTCGGCTCGCCGGGGATCCCGGTCACGATGACCGTCACGAAATCGGCCCCCATCGGGGTGACGTGGAACCGTCCTCCGGCTAGACCGGCCAGTGGGTGCACGAGCGCGGCGGCGACCTTCGCCGGGGAGCGGCCACCGGCCCAGTCCAGACGCAGACCTTCGGGACCGTCGGGACGGACGGTCAGCCAGTACGTGCTGCCCAGGATTGGCAAGCGGCGCAACACTCCGCTGGCCAGTGCGGCCGGGACAGGAACTCGGCAGCCAGTGCGGATCGCGGACCGCTCGGCCCAGTTGAGACGGCGCTCCAGGTCAGGGAGTTGCTCGGAGCCGATGACCTTCCGTGTGAAGGCCAGCGCGGCCACCCAGTGGCGAATGCCCGTGTTCGACAGCGCGACTTTTCGGGTCGGGCCGGCATCGGCAAGGTGAAGTTGGACCTGTCGGCGCTTCACGGTCGCGCGCAGGCCGGCGAGCCCTTGTAGGCTTCCGTCGACGACACGGGGCGTCAAGGCGGCCATCATCGGGGCCAGGACCCCGTGGCACAGATGCAGAATTGTCTCGTCGGGAGCCAGGCCTGGTTCGACGATGCGGGATAGGGGCATCGGGGACGCAACCTCGGTTGCGGGCCACCGATAGGGCGCGGTCTGTCCGAGCGCGAACAGTATTCCGGCTTCCAGTTGCTGTTGGACGGTGTCGGTGGTGTCGGGCAGGAGCGCCTCGCGGAACCGGTGGTTCACCGCGGGTATCGAGCTTTCACCGAGCAGCCGGGTCTCGTACCCTTCGTTGAGAATCTCGTGCATCCTGGCGCGCTCATCCCCGGACAACGTCTTCAGGGCGCGGCCCACGGCCGGCAGGAGAGTGGAGTCGGTTTCGCCGGTGTAGGGCCGCCGCAGCGCGGCGAGGCGGCGCGTCAGTGACAGACGGTGGGGCATTACGAGGTGCTCCAGTGGGGATTCAGGGATGGTGTGCCAGCGCGGCGAAGGCGAGCGACTGGGCGGGGTGGCCGACATCGACCTGGTGGTCGGGTTGCCATTCCGCTGTATAGACCACGCCGGGCCAGACCATGTGCTTGAGGGGGGCGAGCATCGCGGTGATCTCTGCCCGAGATCGCAGGTACACCACCTCAGCATCACCGTGCGCCACGACGACCGGGAAATCGAGATCAACCAGTGCGCCCGCTGGCTCAGGGGTTTCTTCCCCAGTCTTGCGAAGACCCCCGCCACCCGGGCCAGCCTCGCCGACTTCGGCCCGCAGAGCTGCGAACAACTCGCCAAGGCCGTCATCCACGCGGCCTGCGATCGGTACGGGGCCGACCGCGCGATCACCTGCATCGTCCTGGAAGACGGCTTGCAGGGTGCCACCGTGATCTGGACGCCCGATCCGACTGCCAGCCAGGACCAGGCGACCACCGCTATCGAGTCGGAACTACTACGCGCGTGAGATGGCTGGTCATGGTGATATCCGCGGCCGTCAGCATCGCGTCGATCTCGTCGGTCGAGTAGGCGGCGACCCCGGCGTCGACCAGCATGCGCATCACCGTCGGATGCGGACGCACCTCGGCCGGATCGGCCTGGAACACCGCGCTCACGTGGTGCCCTTCGAATCCGTCCGGGACCGCGGCCTCTTCAGCCAGGAACACCGAGGTCACCCAGTGGTAGCCCCCGCTCGGGCTGCGGATCTCGTAGATCCCCACCAGCTCAAGCCGTTCGACCACGCACCCGGACTCTTCCTGTGCCTCCCGGGCCGCAGCCTCGGCCAGGCCTTCACCGAACTCGGTCTTGCCGCCCGGCAGCAACACCTCGCCCGCGTACGGGCCGCGCTGCTGACGGATGAACGTCACCGTCGCCCCCGGCCCCGGCACGATCGCCAACGCACACACCACCGGACAAGACACCACACGCTCCGTTCCCGATCAGGTCGCCACGCAGGGGACTCCCGCACCGTACCGGCACCTCCACGTCTCCGGCGTACGCCTGCTGAGAAAGGCGATTTCGTGTCGCTCCTACTGCTCGCCCCCATCGACCTCTTCTATCGGGCACCGACGCGTGACGACCCCTTCGTACTGGTCCAGCCACACGCTGACCGTCAAGCACTGGACGGCCCCGACGCGGTCAACCCGAACACGGTGATCATCCGTTGGGCGACGCTCGGACTCTGCACGCTCATCGCCCGCACGCTCACACCGACACCTGCAATGACCACGGTCCTGGACGGCGGTGCCCTGTTCACGGGGCTCCGCCCCGACCCTGTGATAAATGCCTTCGTCCGCAACGCTGTCGACTGCCCGACCGCTGGCCTCACACCGCTCCTGTTCGCCCACCGTGCGGGTGACCAATGGGTGGTGTACGCCAGATCGCGTCATCACACCGAGGACGTGTTGTTCCTGCACCTGACCACGCTGCCGCTTCCACCGACAAGAACGACCTGACCTGGCTCCCTGCTGCCCTCGCCGAACTACGTCCCCACGCGGAGTTCCTCACCAGCCACGAGACGGGCTACCGCAAACATCAGCCCGGCGTGGAACTCGAACACAAGATCACCCTGAGATCCACGACGCCCCTGGACACCGTGTGGGATCTGGCGACGACCGTCGACCACCACCTCACGGCCGGACAGATCCCTGGGTTCACGCACCGATTCCGCGACCCGTTCCAGACCTGGGACTTCCTCAACCACTTGTTCCAGGTCACCAAGCCTGAATCCGAGCGGGGCTACATCTCCTTCATCCCCACCACCACCACCACCGGCAACGACCGGTACATGGTCAAACGCAAGCACTTCAGCCGCGACGCGCCTGCACGCCGGGAACAGATCATCCCCGACGTCCACATCCGCGGCCGGCTGGAGACCTACATCGCGAGAACCCTCGGCGATGTCGTCGCCCGGTGCCTGCCGACCTTCCGGCGGGTCCGTTACGACAACAACGTCGAATCCCTGCGTACTGGCAACACCTTCGGTGTGATGTTCGACCGCTGCCACCTCATCGACCGCCCGTCCATCGCTCTCGTCCAGTGCGAAGTCGAGTACGTCGGCACACGCTCCCTCGCGCCGCCCCAGCCGCAAGCCATCCACGCTGAGCTCGGCACCCTGACCGCCTGGATCGCCGACCTCACCGCTCCACACCACGACAGCGCCGCCCCGGCCCACTACTCCAAACTCGCCTGGCTGACACGGCAGACCTAGCTGTCCGTGCCCACGAGAAACACGCCTCACCGCCCAGTAACCGCGTTACTCGGCAGGCGCCATCGCGGATCCCGCACTGCCGCCACGCGTGGCACTGCGTATCCATCATGTTAGTGGGCATCGTCGGTATAGCTTTGAGTTGGACCGTGTAGGCATCACTGAGAGGCCATCAATCAAGCAGTGTCGCCGCGCTGGAGCGGACCGCCTCATCTTCCGTGAACGCCCGCCACCCGCCATGGCACCCGCATCTCTTCGGACTGTCCACAATGGTTCGCGCGATGCCTCGAGCGCGTGCGTCGGGTGCCCCGATGTCAGCGAGGCGCCGCAGCGCAACCATGCTCGCCGGCGAGCACTTCCCTTGGGCGAACGGTTCCATGAGATCGGTCAGGAGCGCTACGGGCCGTTCGCCGGTGATCCGCCAGAGCGCGTGGGCGGCCTCAATCCTGATTAGGGCGTCGGTGGACTCGGTCAATCCCAGGACGGCATCGACGCTTCCGGCGGCTGCGGGCCCGAGATCGGCCAACAATGCGATCGTCCGACTGCTGGGCGTGCCGTCGACCACGTGACGGGTCAGCTCGGCGATGCCGAGATCGGCATCTGCGCCTGTGCGCCACAGCGCCCAGGCTGCGGCTGGCTCGGATGTGTTTGCCCGCAACGCATCCGCGGCGGTCGCCGCGTCCGGTCCGAGGGCGCCGACCGCTTTTGCCGCCAGGGGGCGGAGCTTCGTGTCGGCCAGCAGATCGACGATGGCCGGCAGGGCCGCTATGGCGATCGGCCCCCACACGGCGACCACCTCGCACAGTTGAGAGGCGAAGGGACGGTCCTGTCGGGCGAGGAGTGGTCCGAGGAGGACATCGGCGTGCCGACGCAGCGGAATCAGCACGTCGCTGATCGCTGGCTGGGCCAGCCGGTGCATGTCCCGCGAGAAGTACAGGTGGGTGACGTCGAAGCCGAGCCGGTCGCCACTGAGCCGCTCCCGCAGTCCCGGCAGACAACCGGGGTGGTCCTGGCGGGCCAGCGCCCACACTGCGGCATCGCCGACGGTGATGCCCTTCCAGGAGTCATACGGGGCTGGATCGGTGGCGAGGGCCAGCAGTCGGTCGGTGTAAGGCGCGGCCGTCGGACCCAGGCAGGCCAACAGGGCCGCCGCGCGATAGCGGATCGCTGGATCCTCGTCGTCGAGCTGATCGGCCACCAGCGGCACCACCGCGTCGGCCTCGCGCCACTGGCTCAACAGCCGCACGGCGTTGGTCAGGGTTGCCGTCCGAGCGGCGACATCGGGCGCGGTCTCCGGAGGACCGGCCACTTCCTGGGCCCGCGCGAAGTCCTCCGCGCGCCGGGCGTCTCGGCGGTCGAAGGCGGATTTCAGAACATGCGCGGCGGCGGGGTCGTTGGCCAACAGGCGGTGCGTCTCTTTGATCATCACGACCGGCTCGCCGTCGATCCACTCGGACAGCGCCCACAGCGCCACGCCCGCATCCATCAAGGCCTTCACGAGGGACTCGATATGCGTGGACGCGATGCTCGGGTCGGTAGCGGCCAGCGCGTGCACGGCGGCCAGCCGGTATTGGAGATCTTCGTCAGCCAGCAGTGCGACGAGGTCGGCGTGCGCGCCCTCATCCCCGGACCACGTGTAGGCCGCGCCGAGGGCGAGCACGACGTCGGCTTTGGTCACGCGATCGTTCTCCACCGCCAACCGATGCCGCAGCGCGGCGATCGCCTCCGGGTGGTGAATGCCGTCGGCCACCAGCAGCGTGGCCTTCCGCCGCATGACCGGATCCCAGTCGTCCAACAGCCGTAGCAACGTCGGTCGCGCTGCGTCCAGCGCCGGCCACCAGCCCTCGTCCACCATCGCCGCGGGCGACTCCATGGCGGCCCGAGCCTGCAGTTCCAGCAGTTCCACGACACGGCGCCGGTGGCGGGTCGTGGAGCTGGTCGCGAGATCGGCCAGCCACTGCAACGCCGCCGGCGCCGCCGAGGTCACCTCCCAGCCCTCGTAGTGCAGCCGGTCGTGGACCTTTCCGATCGCGGACGCCGCGATGTCGGGGTTCGGGCTCGCGCATGCCCGGAGCAGATCCGGGAGATCCGACGCGTTGCTGTTGAGGTGTCTCAGCTTCGGCCAGTCGACACTGTCGAGGATGTCCCCCATACCGTTACTCTACGGCCCGTGAGGCAGGCGAATGCGGCAAGATCGACCTGCCGTCGGGGTCAGCCCGCCGCCGCGCCGCTCTCGTGTCGATCCGGCGAATCTCGGTGGTGGGGCCGGGCACACTGAACGTCATGCACAAGCATCGGGATTCGGACATCGGTATCGGGGACGCTCTGGTCGCCCGGCTGGTCGACCTCGAACCGATCAAGCCAGCAGGCTGGTCGCAGGCGCGCGTCGAGGCGCACAGGGCGCTCTCCCAGCACGCGCACGCGGTTATGTCCGACCCGACCGGTCCGGCCTGGCTGGCCACCCTGGCGACCCACCCGAACGACATGGTCCGCGCCATCGCGGTCAGAGCCCTCGGATCCGGCCACGATCCCGCCTACCAGCCGATCCTCGTGCGGGCCCTGTCCGATCCGGCCGCCATGGTCGTCCAGGCGGCGCTGGAGGGTCTCACCCCGCAGACCGCGGACGAGGTGTTCGACCTGCTGGTCACGCTGCTGAACGAGGCGAACCGCGATCGGCGCTGGGTCGGTCGCCACGCCGCCCTGCGCATCGCCGAGACCAGCGACCCGAGGCGGCTGGACGTGCTGGCCGACGCATTGGGGCAGACCCGTCACCTCGCCGCACCCGAAATCACCCGCGCGCTGAGCCGGGCCGACGACCGCCGGGTCGCGCCGGTGCTGATCGGCCACCTCCGCCACCGCCGCCCGGGCCGCTTCGCGGCGGCGGAAGTGCTCGGCAACCTACGCGTCGCCGAGGCGACCGGCCCGCTCATCGACATCCTGCGCGAATCCGATACCACCATGGCGTTGCCCGTGATGGACGCGCTGGGCAAGCTGGAAGCCCTGGAGGCCGCGCCGGCGATCGCGCCGCTGCTCGACCACAGCTCGTCCTACGTTCGCGAGTCCGCACTGCTGGCCCTGAACCGGATCGGCGGGCCGTTGGCGACTCCCACCGCCCTCAAGGCCACCGACGACGTCCATCCCGCCGTCCGCGCACGGGCCTTCCGCGTGTTGGCCAAGCACGGCGACCACCGCGCTCTCGGCCGGTTGGCCGCCGCCTGCGACGGCCAGCACGTCTACACCGCCCTCACCGGCCTGGCTCGCCTGGCCGACGACTCGGTCGCGCCCACCGTGGCGCAGGTCCTGCGGACCACCGGCGAGCGACGTGTCCGCAAGCTCGCCGGACAGATCCTCGCCCGCACCGGCCCGCTTCATCACCTGCACGGCCACGACCCCGACCCCCTCGTCCGCCGCGTCATCGTCTGGGTCATCGGCCAGCGAGCCGACCCGGACTACCTATGGGCGCTGACCAAGGCGCTCAAGGACGAGGACGAGCTGGTCCGATCCCGCGCCGCCGCGGCACTCGGGCGAATCACCCACAAGGAGACGCTCCCGCTGCTGACCGAGGCTCTTCGCGACCGCAGGCCACGCGTCCGGGCCAACGCCGCGACCGCCCTGGGCCGAACCGCTCCTGACGGCTTGCGTTCTCTGCTCTCCGAGGCCCTGGCCGACCCGCACCCGGCCGTCCGGTCGGCGGCCGCTGCGGCACTGCGCGCGACCGGCTGACCGTCCTCTATGGACAAGGAGCTCAGCCGCCTGCGCTGACCACCGCTGGCTGTGCATGTCGAACGGGACGCCGACCTGATCGACCGGATCAACGAGGACGATGCTGCAGGTGTGTCCGATCAGGTGAAGACGTTGATCACCGCCCCCGGCACTGCGTCGGTTCTTTCACGAGGCGGGGATGACGCCGACACAGTTCTGTTCCTCCTGCGATGGCCAGTTCGGCTAGGGACAGACCGGCCGACGACGATCCCGTCGAACGGAACACGCTCATCACGGGCTTTCCTCAGGACATACGGGCCGTACAAGGTCAGTTCTTCTTGGCGCGCCTGATCGTGAGGACCGCGCCGATGGTGGACGCCGCCCCCGCGCCGAAGATCCCCGCACCCTGCGTGGCCGCGCCCTGGTCCGCGAAGTGCATCGCAGTCACGCCCATCACCACCACCGAGCCCGCGCCGGCCAGCAGCCCGAGTGTCCGCAGCACGACCTCGGCCCAGTCCATCCGGCGGTCATGGCGTTCCGCCCGCTCCACGCCAGCCATAATCCGGTCAAAGGCACCCGGGCTGACCTGCTCCCACTTGCGCGCCTGGTCCGCGGCTGGCAGATCCGCCCGCCGCGACACCTGCGCCGGAGCCCCGTCGGTCTTGGTCTCCGCTCATTGCACTGCCCCGCCTTCAGGCGCCTCGTCGGGCGAACCAAGACTGTTGTAACGATCACGGAGTCTGGCCAGGATCCGTTCCCCTGGCGGCGTCCGGCGTTGCCTCTACCGGGACGTCGGCGCCATTGGGCCGTTGATGGCGTTGCAGGACGCCATGCGGCACGCGGGCCTGCGTCGATCCCACTGGCTCACGGGTGCACCGCGCCCGGCCACCGGCTGGGCGGCGTTGACGCAGTCGGAGCTGAAGGTCGCCCGGCTTGTCGGCTCCGGGTACACGAACAAGGCCGCGGGCGAGGAGCTGGGAGTGTCGGTGAACACCGTCGGGACTCACCTGCGGGGCGTGTTCACCAAGCTCGGCGTCCGCTCCCGGGTCCAGCTCACCAATGTCATGCACGAGCAGGATCCGGAGCGTTCCTCAGGCAGGCCGTCCTGACGATCCGGGGGCGATCATCGTCTGCCCATGTGAGCGGGCCCCTTCTCGCCTGGTCAGGTGGTGTCCTCGAACCAGTCGTGCTTCGCTGTCCTCATCGGAACTCGTCTTGCCGCTGTGCTCGGAGGAGTCGGATGTCTTGGCGCACAGTCTGGAACTGCCGCCCAATGGCCCGTGCGGCCGCGGAGAGCGATGATCTGCGGCAACGGCTCGTCCTGACGAGCAACATCGGCGGTGACCGGGTGCGGGTGCGACTCTCCAACACCGACGTCGGCGCCTCAATGATCGACGGGTTGCGCGTGGCGGTGGAGGAAGGCGCTGCGCCCGAGCCTGTGCTCGTGCACGGGAAGGCTACGATCGTCCTGGCGCCGGGTGAGGAGGTGTACTCCGATCCGGTGCCGCTGCACGTCCGGCCGGGCGACTCGCTCGAGATCTCGTCATGGTCGGTGGGGCGGCAGTCCGCGGCGGCGTTGTCAATGGTCCTCGCGGGCAGCCAGGCCTGGCTCGAGGTCAGCGGTGCACTGCGTACGACCGGGCCGATGGCCGAGCCGCTGCGGAAGCTGCTCGGGCAGCCCGGGTTTGGGATGGTCAGCGGCATCACCTCGGTCGAGGTGGACGCCCGCGAACCGGTCGCGGGTATCGCGCTGTTCGGCGACTCCATGACGCAGATGGGCTTCTGGCCGGCTGCGCTGGAGGCACGACTACGCTCTGAGCTGCCCGGCCGCACGTCCGTGCGGAACCTGGGCATCGCCGGGAACCGGGTACTGCACGACGCCCCCGCCTCGATGCCGAGCTTCGGCGCCGCCGGCATCCGGCGGTTCGAGCGGGAGGTGTTCGGGTCCGAGCCCGTCGACGTCGTCGTCGTGTTCATGGGGGTCAACGATCTGATCCACCCGGTGACGGTGCCCGACGTCGCGGACCAGGTCGTCGAGCCCGGCGCGCTGATGGCGGCGCTGGAAACGTTCTCGGCTATGGCCCACGAGCACGGCGCACCCGCCGTTGCCTGCACGATCCCGCCGTTCTACGGCTACGAAGGCTGGACGCCGGAGGTCGAGACGGTCAGAGCGGAGGTGAACAAGCGGCTGCGTACCGCGGCCTCGTTCGACGCCGTGGTGGATCTCGAACCGATGCTTGCTTCCGAGTCCGTCCCGCCGGGTCTTCGGGGAGGCCTCGATCTCGGCGACCATCTGCACCCGGGGCCGGCCGGCGGCGCCGTCATCGCCGCGGCGGTCATGCCCGAACTCCGGAAGTTGCTGACGGAACGGGTCTTAACGGCGTGATTCGCGGTGGTGTGGTCCCTCGTGACCGACGCAGCCGGCCGCCGGCGAACCCCTCAGGCTCGGAGCTGCTCGATGGCGGAGGCCCAGTTCTCCACGTGGTAGCAGGTGGCCAGCTTGCCGTCCCGCACAGTGAAGATGTCGATGGCCATGGTGTCGAAGCTCTTGCCGGTGGGCTCGACGCCGAAGAACGGGGCGACGGGGGTGCCGGTGGCCTTGCCGCGCACGATGACGCGGTCGCCGGTGACGATGAGGTCCTGGACGCTCCAGGCCAGGTCCGGAACAGCGCCGCCCATGGCGCTGAACAGGTCAGCGAGTTCCTCCCGGCCCATCCAGTTCTCGTTGGTGCCATAGGACTTGTAGTCGGGCACGGCGGCCTGGGCGAGCAGCGCGTGGGTGTCCTTCTCGGCTGGGCGGTTGAGAGCGTCGTAGAACGGCGCGACGATCCGGCGTGCTTCCTCGACGGTCAGCGTAGTGGTCATGTCCCCTGACTCCTCGGACCCGCTTGGGTACCTGGTACGAAATGCAGCAATTCTCATGTCTGTCCGGCTTGGCTGCGGGGCAGGCATTCCTGAAGTGGATCCAGCTCACAGCCGCGCCCTTGAGCCGGTCCTGCCCGTCAGCCGTTGTAGCCGGTGATCTCCCAGAGTTGGCCCCCGTTGAGCGCCACAGACGTCTTGTCCACGCCCAGCCCGAAGTCGAACAGGTCGTCGGTGGCGCCGAGACGAATGTCAGGGGACACCCGCCCGGTGGCGGTGTCGATGGCGTGCAGCGTGCCGCCGGCGGCGAAGTACACCACGCCGTTCGTGGCCACCTGGACGGCCTGAGGCTCGTACTGGTCGGACGCGAGGACGTGGACCGCGCCGGTCATCGGGTCGACGCGGGACACGGTGCCGATGAACGACGACTCGTAGATTTCGCCGTCCTCGGCGACCGCGAGGTCCGAGGTCCAACCGTCGCCGTCGACCACCTTGTGCGGCGTGTCGGTGATGTCCCACGGGCCGGATTCGCTGCCGGCGTACAGGTGTCCGTTCCCGTAGGCCAGCCCCAGCAGACCTTCGCCCAGACCGAATGCGAACTTCCGGTGCGCCCCCGTGACGCCGTCGACCTCGATGACCGAGCCGCCGAAGTCGGCGACGTAGACGTTGCCGGCGCCGTCCGTGGTCACGCCGCGGAGGTTGCCGAGGCCGGAGGCCACCGTAGTGCGTCGGCCGGTGGCCAGCTCTATCCGGTCCAGCTGCCCCGCCGAGTGACTGACGAACACCGCGCCGCGGCCGTCGAGCGCGATGGAGTAGGCGTCCTGGAAGCCCGAGACCAGGACTCTGCACGACGCGGACGGGCATGTGGGCGGTGACACGATCGCGGCGTTCGCCGTTGCGGGCAAGGCGAGAACGCCGACGACAGCCGCGGCGATTATGCCGGCACGTCGAACTGGGGAGATGGTCACATCGGTTCCTTTCGTGTGCGACGCGCCCAGTCTGCGACCGCCGGTCGGTGCCGATCACTCACCTGTTCATGTGAGCCGCGACTTCACATGAACAGGTGATGGACCGGCAGGGCCACGGCCTACAGGCTCACGTGCCATGACAGCACCGGTCAGCGAGCCGACCGACCTCGCCCTTCGGGCGGCCCTCGACGCCCACGGCGGCCTGGCGCGGTGGCGCCAGATCGCGTTCATCACGGCCAACGTCGCCTTCGACGGCGTGGTGTGGGACGCCAAGACGCGCGACCACCCGCTGACTTCAGCTCGGGTCACCGTCGAGACGGGACAACAGCGGACCTACCTGACGCCGTTTCACGGTGATGAACGTCGAAGCTCCTACAGCCCCGACCTCGCCGCGGTCGTCGGCAATGACGGGCGGGTCGAGGCCGCGCGGTCCCACCCCCGCGCAGTGTTCGCGTCGGACACTGAGGAGTCGGCCTGGGACGAGCTCCAGGTCGCGTACTTCACGGGTTTCGCCTTCTGGAACTATCTGAACCTGCCGTTCCTGGCCGCCTGGCCGGGTTTCACCGTCGACGAGGTGTCCACGGTCGGCGCGTGGCAGCGGATCGGGTACTCCTTCCCACCGGAGATCGCCACCCACAACCGGGCGCAGGCGATGTACTTCGACGACCGGCACATCCTGCGGCGTCTGGACTACAACTCGGAGATCTTCGGCGGCCAGCCGACCTCGCACTTGCTGTCGGACTACGTGACGGTGGCGGGAATCCCGTTCGCGAGGAGGCGGGTGATCGTGCCGCGGGACGCCGACGAGCCGGTGCTGATCGGGATGACCTTCGCCGGCATCGAGGTCGTGGACGGCTGACCGGATCACGCGTTCATGTGATGGCTGCTGGTATTCGCCCGATGACACAGTGCTGGCATGAACCACGCCTTCAACAAGACGATGATCGACGCCATGGAGGGGCTGGCCGGCCGGCATCCCGGCTACCGCCGGGCGCACGCGCGGGGCTTCATCCTCGACGCGGTCTTCAAACCCAACGGGGCGGCCGCCCCACTCACGACAGCGCCCCACCTCCAACGGGAAAGTGTGCCCGCGGTCGTCAGGTTCTCGCACACCAGCGGCGATCCGTCGGCTCCGGACGCCGCCCCGACGGTTCGAGGCCTGGCGGTGAAGTTCTTGATCCCCGGGTCCGGCGAGGCGGACATCGTCGCGGTCAATGTGCCCGCGTTCGTGGCGTCTACGCCGCCGAACTTCCTCGAACTGGTGGAGCGGCTGACCGACGCCGGTCCCGAGCGGCAGGCCGCCGTCGCGGCGTTCGTCTCAGCGCACCCCGAATCCATGCGGGCATTCACGTTCGCGAGCGCGATCGCCATCCCTGTCAGCTACGCCACGAGCCAGTTCTGGGCCACGCATTCCTTCGGCTGGGTCGGGCCCGGCGGCGAGCGCCGGTTCGTTCGCTACACCTGGGAGCCCGCGCTGGGCGTGCAGACGGTCGAGCCCGCCGTGGCCATCTCCTGGACGCCCACCCATCACACCGAGGAACTGCTCGAGCGGCTCAAGTCCGGGCCGGTGCGGTTCACGCTGCGAGTCCAGTTCGCCGGCCCGGGCGACCCGATCGACGACTCCACCCAGCTGTGGCCCGAAGATAGGCCGCAACTCGACGTGGGCACACTGGAGATCACCCATCCATCCGCGGACGCGGCCGCCTGGGACGCGACAACTTTCGACCCGACGCGCGTTGGTCCCGGGATCGAGGTTTCGGCCGATCCGGTGCTGCTGGCCAGGAGCGCGCTCTACGACGAGTCGCAGGCCCGGCGGCGGCGCGAACGCCAGTGACGCCAGGTGGTGGTCCACGGCCTTTGTGGACCACCACTTGCCGCTCGTCGCCGACGACGCTCCAAGCGATGACCGTGAGGTTCTCCGCGAGGACAATGCCGTGGCCGCCGATTCGTGATCTGGCGCGCGGGGCGGTGCTGGAGAACAAGACCTGGTGACGACCACGCGTACCGCAATCGCATGTTTGGCTGACGCCGGTGTCCGCAGCGGTATTCTCTTGGCGAACAGTCCTTGCGAGTCAAGAGATGCCATGTTGTCCACCGGAATGTGAGGTCGTCCTGGCACGGGATGCGCCCCGTGAGTTCGGCATCCCGAGCGGCGGCCTGAGCTCGACCATGCTGCAGATGGATGGCGGGCAGGCAAGTTGTACGCACGCGGTTCCATTCTTGGGTGGTCGCTGGGAGCAGCATGTCCCGCTCGCGCATCACGTTGGTGAGCTGGACGCAGGAGCAGACGCCCAGTTTGGCGAAAACCGAGGACAGGTACGTCCCGACCGTGTTCACCGACACGCCGAGTTCCTCGGCCGCGGCCTTGTTGGTGTGTCCGGAGCCGATCAGCCGGGCGACCTTGAGCTCCGACGGGGTCAGAGCGTCCCAGCCAGTGGCCGAGCGGGGCTCGACCGTGAGCCACGTGGCGCGGCGTACACCGGCTTGCCGCATGGCGTTTTGGGACGTCCACCAACGGCCCTGTCGCGCCGACGCGCCGGAAGATCTCCCAGGCTCGGTCGAGTTGTTCGACGCCTTCGCGGGTGCGTTTCTGACGCAGCAGCTCAAGGCCGAGATCTTGGTAGGCGCTCGCCCGCATCAGGGGTCGTGGGCTGCGAGCCAAGAGCACGGCGCCGCGCGCCAGCAGTCCCACGTCCTTGCCCGCCAGTCCGCGCAGGTGCAGCGCCGTTCCGGTGAAGGTGGCCACCTCGGGATTCCGGTCGGCCCCCAGCTCGGCCAGTGCGAGCACCACATCGGTGAACTTGCGGTCTCCCGCCCTGAGACCGATGTGGGCGAGCAGACGCAGCCAGCCCGGCTGCCACGGCCATGGGTCGCGTTCCTCCCGGCCGGAGAACAGCAGCGGAGACAGCAGCGCAGCTGCCTCGCCAGCGTTGCCTTCGACCGCGGTGACCCAACCACGGACGAGTAGGAACGACGGGATGCGGAACTCGTCCGCTCCGGCACGGCCGAAGCCCGCCATCAGCCGCCGCCGGGCCTCGGCCACATCGCCCCGTTGCAGCGACACCAGGCTCAGCAGTGAGGCGGCCTCGATGCCGTAGGAAGAACTGCCCCGTTCCAGTGCGAGGTCCAGCAGTGTTCGGGCGCCTGTCTCGACGTCGTCGAGCCGGGCCAGGTTGTAGTCGCCCCAGATCTGTGTGTAGATCAGCGACAAGAAGACCGGGCCCTGGTCGGGGCCCAGCTCCCGGCGGGCCTTGCGCAGCATCAGTTCAGCGTCGTGGAACCGGTCGAGATACTGCAGTTCCTGGAACTCCTGGCCGGCATGGAGCGGGCCGGACACCGCGCGCACGACCTTCGGCACGCCCACCTCCGTTGTCGTCACCGTGCATTGGTGGTGCCGATCAGCGGCACGGTATGACGCGCGGATGTGGTTCGAGACGGATCTTGGCCGCGCGGGCATCAGGATCGGCCCGTTCTTGCTGTGCCGCGTTCATTGGGTGGAACGCCCAGGCCGCTGACCAGCAGGTAGGTCAGCTCCTGCCTCCGCGCCGTTCGGCGACGAGGACCGCGACGCGCTCACCGCCGAGTGGTGTGGCCCGTAGCATCGCCTCGTTCGACCGGACCGCCGCGTCCGTGGCCAAGCGGCGCCGACGGCATCCCGGAACCGTGCGCGCGGGTTGGTGCCGCTGCTCAGGCCGCACTGGACAGCGATCTGCTCCACTCACAGTCACCTCACCTGTTTGTGCTGTGTCGCGGTGTCGCGGGCCGATGGTTTGCTTCGACCGTGAGCGTTGTCTTGGGTATCAGCCTCGAATGTGCCAACGCGGCGTTGGTCACACGGTTCTGGGCACGGGCCCTCTGCACTGAGCTCGGGACCGGTGATCCGATGGTGCTGCATTCGGGATCGCTACGCCTGACCTTCCTGGAAACCAAGGAGGGCAAGTACGTCCGCAACCGCGTTCGGCTGCACCTGGTCACCCACGACTTCGAGTTCGAGACCGCGCGGCTGCTGTCGCTCGGCGCAGTCCGACTGACCGACGTCGCGCGCGGCGGCCGCCGCTGGACCACCTTCGCCGATGTCGAGGGCAACGAGTTCGACCTCATCGACGGGGAGTCCCGGTGACCGGCACCCATGTGATCGTCCTGCCCGGCGGCGGTTACGCCACCCACGCTCCGCACGAGGCCGAGCCGATCGTCGACTGGCTGGCCAAGATCGGCGTGCGGGCCAGCGTGTTCCGGTATCCGCTCAACGTCCGGCATCCCCTGCCGCTGCTGGCCTTACGCGCGGAGATCCGCCGGCTGCGGGCAGACGGCGCGGTCCGAGTCGGGGTGGTGGGGTTCTCCGCGGGCGGCCACCTGGCCGGGCTGGCCGCGCTCGCGCCCGGCGCCGAGCCCGTGGAGACGGTTCAGTTCGCCGTGCTCGGCTACGCCATCACGTCGATGGAGACCGAGACCTACCGCCCGTCCCGGCTGATCCTGCTCGGCGAGGACGCGAGCCCGCAGCTGCGCCGGTCGACGTCGCTGGACGCCCTGGTCACGCCGGACTCACCGCCGTTTTTCATCTGGCACACCGCCGAAGACCCGTACGTGCCGCCGGAGCACACCTATCGGCTGGCAGCTTCCCTTGCTGCCCAGCAGGTTCCCCACGAGGTGCACGTCTTCGCGCACGGCCCGCACAGCCTCGGCCTCGCCGACGGGGCCGGCACTGCCGAGACCTGGACGACGTTCGCGGCGGTCTGGATCCATGAACAAGAGGTCGCCCGTGTCTGAGGTGTTTGTCGGCTTCAGCGGGTCTGCCCGGACGACAGCACCGGCACTGCCGGCAGGCTCACCCGCGCAGGTCGGCTCACCGCGAACAGCACGACCTCGGCGATGTCGGCCGGCGTGAGCCACTCGATTCGGTCCCGGGTGTCAGACAGCCGCCGCCGTACGTCGGCGTCGGCGATCTGGTTCTGCAACTCGGTGTCGACGATGCCCGGCTCCACCGTCATCGCCCGGATGCCCTTCGGCGCCAACTCCTGCCGCAGGTTCGTGCCCAGGTGGGCCACGTAGGCCTTGGTCGCCCCGTACACCGGGAATCCCGGAAAGACGTCGAGGGCGGCGATGGAAGCTGTGGTCACCAGATCGGCGCAGCCCTGCTCTCCGGCGGCCGAAGCCAGGTCCTCGCTGCGGTTGTCGCCACCGGCGGTGGAGAAGGCCTCGGTGTCCAGCTCGTGCACGAACGCGGCGGTGTTGTCCAGGAACAACGGGATCTCCGGAACCTTCTCCCACCGCATGACGGTGCGGGCGAGGTTCTCCGCCAGCTTGTGCCGGTCGGCGATCAGACCTGTCGGCGCGTAGACGTCGATCATAGGCATAGCGTGGAACCTTTCGACGGCGTTGCTCGATTGGCACCCAGTCTGCGGCGGTCGGAGCCGCCGTTTCACTCACACGTTCATGTGATGGCGACCCGGTCTCACGTGTTCAGGTGATGGAGCCAATCAGGTTCGAGGTGGTGAGCTGCGCACGTGACCGCATACTTCGACGCCGAGACCGCGACCTCGCTCGGGTCCAACGGCATCAGCTACGCCTACCGACGGGTCGGTCCCGCCGGCGGCCGCCCGCTCGTGCTGCTCCAGCACTTCCGCGGCAACCTCGACAACTGGGATCCCCGCCTCATCGACGCACTCGCCACGGCGCACGACGTCATCACCTTCGACAACACCGGCGTGGGCGCCTCGACCGGCCGCACGCCCAGCACCATCGCGACGATGGCCGACGACGCGATCACCTTCCTCGAGTCGCTCGACCTGGCCGACGTCGACCTGCTGGGCTTCTCCATCGGCAGCTTCGTCGCGCAGGACATCGCGCTGACCAGGCCGTCGCTGGTGAACCGCCTCGTGCTCGCCTCCACCGCCCCACAGGGCGCGCCCGGCATGCACGGCTGGGCGCCCGACATCATCAAGGCGATCGGCGAGCCGCAAACCGACGCCGAAGGATTCCTGCACGGCTTCTTCACCGACTCCGAGGCCAGCCGCGCCGCCGGCATGGAGTTTCTGGGCCGCATCTTCGCCCGCACCGACGGCCGCGACGCCGAGACCACCTGGCAGACCCGCAACGCCCAGTACGACGCCGTGCTCAAGTGGGGCACGCCCAACTTTTCGCTGCTTCAGCGGCTGGCCGCCATCACCTCGCCGGTCCTGGTCGCCAACGGCGACGACGACCGGATGATCCTGCCCTGGTACTCCCACCTGGTGGCCAGCCTCGTGCCCAACGGCACCGTGAGGCTGTACCCCGACTCGGCGCACGGGTTCCTGTTCCAGCACGCCGAACGCTTCGCCCAGGACGTCATCGACTTCCTGGCCACGTGACGGCTACGGATCGGCGGCCCGACCTCGCCTTACTCGTCGGGCCGCCTGTCACAAGCCATGATCGAGTTGGACCGTCGGTCAGGCCTGCGACGGTCCGCCCGCGAGAACGGCGAAGGCGGCACCGGCCGGGTCGACGGCCTCCGCGAAGCGGCCCACGCCCGGGATGTCGGTCGGCGGCAACGTCAACGAGCCACTGAACTCCTGGATCTTCGCGGCCGTGGCGTCGGTGTCGTTGTCGGCTGAGCCGAAGTAGACGAGCCAGTGCGACGGCAGGTCAGCCGGCCATCGGTCGTCGAGCTCGGGCGCCATCCCGGCCACGGCGCGCTCGTTCACGTGGAAGGTCGTGTGTATGCCTGCCTCGCCCATGTCGTGGACTTCCGGTCGCCAGCCGAAGACCGCTTGGTAGAAGTGCACGGCCGCGTCGGCGTCGTGGGTCCGCAGCTCGATCCAGCTCAGCGCGCCGGGCTCGACGCTGACCTGCGCGCCGGGGAACGTGTTCTTCTGCCAGACGCCAAACACCACGCCCGTCGGGTCCATGAACACGGCCATACGGCCCTGGTCCGTGACGTCGAACGGGGCCACGAGGACTTTGCCGCCACGCCCTTCCACCTGCGTAGCGCTGGCGTCGGCATCGTCTGTGGCGATGTATGCCGACCAGGCTGGTGACTGGTCGGTGCCCTGCAACGGGCCGAGTCCCGCGGCCGCCGCGTCGCCCTTGTGGAACAGCGCATACCCGCCGGCCACGGGCGAAGGGGAAACCTGCGGATCCCAGCCGAACACACCTGTGTAGAACCGCATGGATGCGTCGATATCGGGCGAACTGAGGTCCGCCCAGCACGGCACGCCCGCCAGGTACCGCGTGACCTTCATGGTCTGCTCCCTTCCGTCGCGGGAATCCTGCGGTACGACGGTCCACAGCGACATCACACGATTGCGTTAGGTCGGCGGCCTTTGCCCGCTCAGGTCGGCCGGACCCTGACCAGGCGTCAGGACTGTTGCTGTCTGTATGGCGGCGAGCACTGACTGCGGTTGCGTCTCATGAAGATTGCTCGCGACGCGCGGACCCGACGTCCTCGCCGACATTGCCCAGCTGGGTTCACGCATTCACGTGATGTCGTGCACTGGCAGCCCGGCGCATGATCTCGCCTGCCATCGCGGTATCGCCCACGTAGGGCAGCGGGCCCGGTGCCAACGCCCCAGCAGCTGAAGTCCCGAGAGGATCATGATCATGAGCCCGTCCGGCGCACTCACGTACGACGTTTTCATCAACGACCCACCGCCGCAGGACAACGGCGTGCTGCCGAACGGCGAGCCGAGACTCTTCCCGCCGCTCGCCAGCACCCTGATCGCCGGCACCGACGACGCGGTGCTCGTCGACCCCGGCTTCACCACCGAGCAGGCCCGCGCGTTGGGCGACTGGATCGCCAGCAAGGGCCGGAACCTGACCGACATCTTCATCACCCACGGCCACGGCGACCACTGGTTCAACACGGCCCTGCTGGCCGAGCGGTTCGGCGCACGCGTCGTCGCCACCGCTGGCACGATCGGCCAGATGCACGCCAACGTCGGCGCGCGGCCTTTTGTCTGGGACAAGGTCTACCCAGGCATTCCCGAGTCCCCGGTGACCGCCGTGACCGTGCCCGACAACCGGTTCACGCTCGAAGGTCACGAGCTGGCCATCGTCGAAGTCGGCTACACCGACACGGACGCCAGCAGTGTCCTGCACGTCCCCGACATCGGACTGGTCGTGGCCGGCGACGTCATCTACAACAGCGCTCACCTGTACCTGAGCGAGACCTCGCTGGCCGGCCTCGACGCCTGGCGCGCCGCCATCGACCGTGTCGAATCCCTCGGCGCCCGCTCCATCGTCGCCGGCCACCAGGACTCCAAGCTCGACGACGACGCCACCCGGCTGATCGCCGAGACACGGGACTACCTCGACGCCGCCGAGGAAGTACTCCGCACCGAGAGCACCGCCGTCGACTACTTCAACGCGATGGTCAAGCGATACCCGGAGAAGCTGGGCCGCACGGTGCTGTGGTCGACGGCCCAAGCCGTGTACGGCATCCGCGCGCACCCCGGCGAGGACCCGACCAAGTTCATCGCCGGCGGCTGGCTCTGAACCCAAGCCGGGCCCCGTGCGGAGGTGGCGGCGACAACCGTTCCGGCCACCCCCGCGCAATTCCCGTTTACCGTGATGGCAACGAGTTCGACCTGACCAGCGACACGCCTGCCGGACGCCGCTGGCTTCACGCAGGCTAATACTCCGGCCGGAGTTCGTGATCTTGGCTGGTCAGGGGCACCGTGAACATGGGTGCGGCCACCACGCGATCATGAACGGTTTGTGAGGACTGCCCATGACGACGTGGTGGCCGCGAGCCATAGCGTAGACCCTGCCCGATGGCGGGCGATCTTTGACAGCCTGATGGCGCGGGTGGCCGGTCGGTTCACGCGGGTGGAACCACGCCGGCGGGCGCGGGCGTTCGTGCTGGGTCTGCTCGCGGACCTGCCCCGCAAGATCTGCTGGACGATCGCCGAACACGCTGGCGACCCTGGGCCGCATGGGATGCAGCACCTGCTGCGTGATGCCTTGCCCGTCCGGCGTTGTCGCCGGACGGGCAAGGTCAGGGCAGCGTGCCGATACACGAGTCCCACTCCGGCGCGGTCCCGGCGCATGAGCTGGCCCGTTTGAGCTCCAGACGCGTCTGCTCCGCGTCGGTCGCCGTCGCGGCGAGGAGTGCGAGACCTTCACCAACGAACGCGGGTCGTGTTGTCCGATCGTGATGCTGTCCTCGGCCGTGATGTCCACAGTGCCGTCACGGCTGCCGTCGGTTCGACAAAACAGGCTGAAGGGCGCGCAATCGACGAACGGGTGAAGCTGGACGACGACGCCCTCGCGCCGGCTCAGGCGGTAGAGCACCTCGACATCGCACAGCACCGGTCTCATCAGCACACGTCGGTCGGCGATGACGTGCAGCCGGGTGGACGTCTCGTGGTAGGCCTGCTCCACCAGGAACCGCGGTGGCGCGGCGAGCATGACGATCATGGCTGCTGATACGGGGCCCGTTGGCCGCCCGGGGCGGTGTTTGGCCCAGTGGGGCGTAGCGCCTGCTTCGTCACCGATGCGGATTCGCGACTCACGTTGGAGCCGCACGAAGTACTCGACCTGATCCGGCTCGGCGCCGTACAGCTCCAGCAGGGCGCGGAGATCGTGCTCCTCGATCCGGCCACTTACTCGTTCGAGACCAATGAGATAGCTGTCTGGTCTCCCGAGATGCCTGCAGGCATCTTTCACGGAGACGTTCGCCTCGGTGCGAACCCGTTTGAGCGCGGGACCCAGATAGTCCTGCGCCACCGTCTTCTTTCTCACAACCTGATCTCGGCCGTTTGGCCGGTTGTGCTTGACGTGTCAAACGAGTGAATGTCGGCTTCAAGACCACACCCGCATCAGCTGTCGGGTGGCGGAGGTCCCGCTGGCGAACGATTGGCTCAGGCCGCATGGGCCTCGGCAAGGCATTGCTGCAGGCGGGCTGGGTGTGGCAGCAGCGCCACGCGTCTGCCCTTGCTGCGTGAGGTGGTCGTCGCGATGATGGCCGCCAGCACCGTGCCGGGCTTCACCGACGTGCATGAACCTCCGAACGGTTGAGACCATCGTGCTGTGGCGCTTGCGAGTCGCAAGGCTTGCCGGCTCGGCGTCATCCGGGCGCTGCTGCGGTCGCGGGGGTCCGTGGTCATCTTTGCCACATAGCCGTCCGCCTCGCCGCCGCCCGTGACCGTCTGGTTGGACGGCTGGTTCTGCTGTTCGACGTCGACGAGCACACCGGCAACTTCGGGGGCGCGAAGACCTTCTTCGCCGGCCCCGAGGCCCCCACCGACGTGGCCGGGGTGATGATCGGCTATCCGGGTATGGACAAGCTCGTCGTCGGCGACCGCGGTGTCCACCGCGCCCAGCTTCACGTGCACGGCGTCGCTTCGCATTCCGGAAGCGGGACGACCGCGGAACTGCCCGACGGCAAGCGCCCAGACTTCCCCACTGTCCGGCAAGCTCACCGTCACCGCCCTGCACGGCGGGCAGGGCTACTCGGTCACCCCCGACCTGTGCACAGTCAACGTCGACATCCGCGCCACACCTCGATTCGGAGACCACGCCGCTGCCCACCTGGCAGCCCAGGTCGTGGCCGAAATCTACCCGGCCTGGCCGGACACCCGCCCCACCCGCATCCAGGTGGACACCCGGTGGTCGGCCTACGCCCTTCCCGACAACGCTCCATTGCGCGCGACGTTGCTGGAAGCGGCCGCATCGCACCGACGAACGTATCCGCCTCGACTCCATCCCCGTCGTTCAGGCCACGTATCACTCTGCAATGACAAGCCTTATGAGCGCGTGACGAGGGCGTCGGCCTTTTGGTAGGGGTTGGCTTGCTCCTTCTGTGTTCGACGATCTCCTTTGATGTCGAATTTTCTCATGTTCTCTCCGTGTCTTATGTTTTCTGTTTACGGTGCTGTTTGGCGTGTAATATTGCGTCGTGGATGCCCTGTTGAGAAGTGGTTTGGCGGTCGCGAAAAGAGGGCTCTGTGTTTGTCGCACGGGTGATCGCGACTGTTTTTCGACCGTCGATCATAGCGGCCTCGTCGGTCCTGAGGCTGGATCCCGTCCGCTTGAGCGCGGTCCGTGCGCAGGGTTAGCCGAGAGCCTGTCGTTCGGACGTGCCTCGTGACGTCGCCGCGCACCCGGCATCAGGTCGATGACGCCGGCGCCGCGATGTGGGAGTGGGCCAGCCAGCAGGCGCTCGCCGCCCCGCCATGGACCGACGAACGGTGGAACCTAGTCAATGCGATCCTGGACGTTCGTCTCCGTGTCGACACGCCGCAAGACCAGCTGGGGGGTCATGATCGGCATGCCGATCCACTGCCGGATCATGTGCGACACTCTGCCGCGTGACCCGTAAGTTGTGCCTCGCGCAGGAGCCTGACGCCGACGCTCTGCTCTCCAGTGACTATCTGGCGGTCCTGTCCGGTATGTTGCTTGATCAACAGATAAATATGGAAAAGGCGTTCAAAGGGCCGAAAGTGATCCTGGATCGGATGGGTGCGTTCGATGTGCACCTGATCGCCGATGCCGACCCGGACGAGTTCGCCGCATTGGTGTCCACGCCGCCGGCGATTCACCGCTTCCCCGGGGCCATGGCCAAGCGTCTGCAGACCTTGGCACAGTTCCTGGTGGAGCACTACGACGGCAAGGTCGAGAGGATCTGGACGCAGGGCAAGCCGGACGGCGCCGAGGTGTTGAAGCGGCTGGTCGCGCTACCTGGCTTCGGTGACCAGAAGGCTCGAATTTTCCTGGCCCTGTTGGGCAAGCAGTTGGGGGTTCGCCCGTCCGGCTGGCGCGAAGCTGCCGGTGCCTATGGCGAGGATGGTTCACGGCGCAGCGTCGCCGACGTAGTGGATGCCCAGTCGCTGGGGGAGGTTCGGGCGTTCAAGAAGGCCGCGAAGGCTGCGGCCAAGGGATGACGCTAATTGCGGTCCAGCCTGCTTCGGCGGCGATACGGCTCTGACCGCACGGGCGACCGGAATGAGGACGCGGCCCGGGACCGCCTGGCATCCGCATGGAGGCTGAACGGTCCCGTCTGGCCGGGCCGGGATCAGGCGTGCGCGGCCTGAAACTCGACGATCAGGTCCGCCGGAATGCGCCCGCGGTCGGAGATCGGCTTGCCGTTCGACCGCGCCCACTCTCGGATCGCCTGCTTCTGAGCCTTGTCGCCGCCGGCCTTCACCGCGGTCTGGGTGACCCCGGCGCCGCGCTGCTTGCGACCGCCGACCCGGCGGCCATGGCGGCTCTTCGAACTTGATCGGGGTCTGATACCCGGAGCGGCTGCCTCGTAGGCGGCCCCTACCATCTGTCCGGTCCCCCGCGTGAGAGCCCGTGGCTCGCTCGATGATCATTCCTGTTGTCGAGGCAAGATGATCACAACAGAAGAGCCACGGGCATGCACAACGATACGACCCGGCTGCTGGGCCTGGCCGTCGTTCGGGTCGACGACGCACCACAGGATGGGCCGGTGGTGCACCTTTCCACCTCAGACGAGCAGGCCCGCACCTGCCCGGGATGCGCGGCACGGGCCACCCGGATGAAGGAATGGGTCACGACCAGCCCCCGGGATCTGCCTGTCGCCGGCCGGCGGGTCGACCTGCGGTGGCGCATGCGCCGGTGGCACTGTGACCAGCCCGAGTGCGGAAGGAAGACCTTCACCGAAGCCGTGAACGAGGTTCCCGCGCGGGCACGGCTGACTGATCGTCTGCGGCGGGCGGCCGGCGCGGCGGTCGCCGATGGCGGGCGCACTATCGTGCAGTCCGCTCGTGATCACGGCCTGTCCTGGCCGGTCGTGTCGGCCGCGTTCACCGCGCGCGCCGCGGCGGTGCTGCCCGAGCAGCCCGACCCGGTGGCGGTGTTGGGGATCGACGAGATCCGTCGAGGCCGTC